>JAGPDB010000004.1 GCA_018057765.1 Acidimicrobiia bacterium | reverse complement strand
AATACATCTTTGCGTCGTGCACGTACTGTTTCTCTAGCGATTACCGAACCACCAATTGCTGCTTGTATTGGAACGTCAAATAGTTGGCGTGGAATAAGTTCGCGTAGTTTTTCTGCCATTTTACGACCATAAGATTCTGCCTTATCACGATGGACAACAGAACTAAACGCGTCAACAATAATAGAATTTAAAAGAATATCAACCTTGACTAATTTGGATTCTTTATATCCTGATGGTTCGTAATCTAGAGAAGCATAACCCTTTGATCTTGATTTAACCATATCGAAATAATCCATAACAATTTCAGCGAGTGGCATTTCGTATTTAAGTTCTACTCGCTCTGGAGTTATATATGTCATATTTAACATATCTCCACGTCGCTCTTGAGATAGTTCCATTAATGTTCCAACATAATCTGTTGGCGTTAATAATGTAACTTTCACATATGGTTCTTCAATACTTTTAATTGAATCAGGACGTGGCATATGCGAAGGCGATTCAATTTCTTTTCTTGACTCAGTATTAGTTGTAACAAAATATGCAACGTTTGGAGCAGTTGCAACTAAAACTAAATTGTATTCTCGTTCTAAACGTTCGCGAATAATTTCCATATGCAGTAATCCTAAAAATCCACATCGAAAACCGAAACCTAAAGCTTCTGAAGATTCCGGCTCAAAAGTATAACTAGCATCATTGAGCCTAAGTTTTTCCAAAGCTTCACGAAGATTTCCAAAATCATCCCCATCAACAGGAAATAAACCACAAAATACCATTGGTTTCGGATCGAGATAACCTTCTAGTGCGGGAGCTGGATTACTAGCAAGTGTTACAGTTTCACCAGAGCGAGCTTCGCCGACGTCTTTAATGCCGGCTATTAGATAACCAACTTCACCAGGGCCTAATTCATTAACCGGCGTTTGACCTGGACGACGAATTCCAATTTCTTCAACATCATAACTTTTACCTTGATTCACATATCGCATTTTTGAATCGCTACGCAATGTTCCTTGCATTATTCTTATGGCTGAAACTACACCACGATATTGGTCATAATATGAATCGAACATTAAAGCTTGAAGTTGTCCATTCGCATCACCCTCTGGCGCTGGAATCTTTTCTATAACTGCATCTAATAATTCGGGTACACCAGAACCAGTTTTTGCGCTAATCCAAAGAACATCTTCGGGTTTAATACCAAGTACAGCTTCGATTTCTGCACATACTTTTTCAGGATCAGCTGCGGGTAGATCAATCTTGTTCAATGCCACCACGAGCTCTAAGTCGTGCTCTAAAGCCAAGTAGCAATTAGCTAAGGTCTGGGCTTCTATACCCTGAGACGCATCTACAAGCAAAATAGCACCTTCACAGGCTGCCAGTGACCGTGATACTTCATAACCGAAATCTACGTGACCTGGAGTATCTATTAACTGTATCTCGTGTTCTTTATAGGTAAGTCTCACATTTTGCGCTTTAATGGTAATTCCACGTTCACGTTCAATATCCATAGAATCAAGGTACTGTGCACGCATATCACGGGCGTCAACTGCACCTGTTACTTCTAAGAACCTATCGGCAAGTGTAGATTTACCATGGTCAATGTGGGCAACAATACAAACATTTCGAATTTTACTTTGATCAATCACTGGCTAAGAATTTAGTCGGGCTGGAAAGCTTGTGCCTATATCTGCTATATTATTTGTTCTTACCTTTAGAAAAAGGTATAAATTCAACAATACTCTAGGAGAGAATGTGGCAAATATTAAGAGCCAAAAGGCACGTGTTATAACTAATGAGAAAGCACGCCTTCGTAACCAAGCAACAAAATCTGCTTTGCGTACATATATGAAAAATGCTTCAAGTGCAATTGAGAGCAAAGACAAAACTGCTGGTGAACTTGTAAGAGTTGCTCAAAGTAAAATTGGTACAGCTCAGGCTAAAGGTCGTATCCACAAAAATACTGCAGCTAGAAGAACTTCGCGTCTAATGAAAATGGCTAACGCTAAAGCTCCTAAAAAATAGTTAATAACTAGGCACAAATTTTACATAGAGAGATAACCAAAAGTTCTATAACTATTTGTCCATCTATAGCGGTTTCACCTTTAATGGAAACATCAGCATTTCCCAATTCTATTATCGATTGTAAAATTCTTTTCGACCCTAGGCGTCTGGATAGCTCCCATAATTTTTGAGAACCATAAGGTTTACCTTTTGATCCTAGTGCTAAATGCGCATCGTCTTTATTATTTATATCTGGGCTATCTAAAATTGCTAGTTTTCTAAAATGATTTGCCAATAAACTTACTATTTGTAAAGGATGCATAGCTTTTATGGAAGTTATAGATGTTGAATTCATTAAACGAGATACTGTTTCTAGTGCACTTTGGGAATTACCGCTACAAATATAATTAGCTAATTCATATATTGGTCCTGTGCCTGCTTCACCCAGAAATGGCGAAATAGCTTTTACCGATATTTCTGCCCCTTTACCAAAGGTAGATATTAAACGTGAAAATATCGCATCTAGCTTTGACCGGTCATCTGCTACCCTTGAGAAAATTGCTTCTCTAACACCTGGTTCAAATTTGAATTTATTTTCTCGCACAAGTCGCGCATACATTTCGGGGATTTGTTCACTTTGTTGTCCACGTTGTATAGATATTGGTTTAAATGCTTTTGTAAGTGTGGGTAATATTCTTCCTCCACCTTGTACCATTACTAAATATGAAGTTTGCGTCATATCTTGAAAATATTTGACTAAAGGATCTATATTTTCTTTTGTTGCACCACCTATGTCACGAATTACAATAACTCTAATTTCAGTCAAGAATGGAGGGCTCATAAGTGATGTAATTGCGCGGTCAATAATTTCATTTCGTCCATCGTCAGAATCTGAGTCTGAAAGATCAAAGCTTTCTAAGGCTAAAGATCGATCGTTGCTACCAAGAATTTCATCAACGACGACATTGCTTTCTTTAATCCTCGCTATTGGGTCATCACCGATAATGTAAAAAACGCGAATGTTCTTGTTTTCTTGCACATCGTTCTTTGCCACGGCTTCTATTGTAGGCGATAATCAAGAAAAGTGTTAAAAACATCCCCAAATAGCTTGATATTATGCTTTGTCCAAAACTAGCCGTAATATTTAAAAGCCAACAGCCAACATGCATTAGATTAGAAAATAAACTGGCAAATATATTGCTTGTATCTATATAACTTGATAAATATGTAAATACAAAACCTATTGTGCTTAATGGTTCAGCAATTGCTATAGCGACTACTGATATAGGCCACTTAAATGGCCAATTGAATCCGAAAGCAATCCACAGTATTGGTTGGACAGCAATTGTTGCACCTAGAGTGCTCGCTATTAAATCTGAATTAATTATATGTTTTAATTTTGGTGTCAAAAAATATAGTCCACCTGTTGCACTTGCTGATAACCAAAATCCAACTCGATAAATCAAAAATGGGTCGATAAATAAGCACACGATTATTGATGCAAAAAATATTTTATATTCATTTAATCGATGCCCTCTAATACGTGCAATACTTGGCAGACAGACCATGATTGTTGCGCGCAATATTGATGGCTCAAACCTTGTGAGTATGCAATAAAATATTGCAACAAAACACATTGTTCCATATTTAAGCCTTAATTTCATCCGTTTTAATATAGGTGTTAAAAAAGTGATTATGAATACTATATTTGCACCACTAGCTACTAATAAGTGAGTAAGTTGTGCATCTTTATATTTAGAATATGTCTGTTTTGAAATATGTGATTTTTCGCCTATTAATAATCCTTCACAAATACCTTGTGTATCAATGCCTAATCTTCCACAACCATTTAGCATTTGATTTCTAAAATAGTTAGACATTTTTTCTATTATATTTTTGCCTTGTTCTACTTGTATTATTTTTTCAAGAGTAAATTTCGCATATATATGTTGTTCTTTGAGATAACTTTCGTATTCATTTAATTCGGTATAATAACCTTTAGCTAAAAATTTGTCACCTACTTGAAACGTTTGTAGTTTTCCACCCGTATCAGAGCTAGCAGCTAATAAAATATGTTTTTTTATCGTTTGATCTATTGCTATTGCTTGAGTTGAGAAATATTTATATTCTGGATCGTCGCGTATTTCTATTAGATGAGTTTGAGCAATATTTAATTTTTCTATATTAACTGAATGCATTTTTACATTATCAATATTTAGTCTGATTATAAATAGTACAAATATTATGAATGTAATATAACTATATTTTTTAATTAGTGCAATTTTGATTTGCATTTTATATAGTTACTAGATCTTTTAGATCTTCAAAACGTTTATCTCCAATACCTTTCACGTTTTTTAGGTCGTTAATAGATTTGAATCCACCTTTTGTACTGCGGTAATCAAGTATTGATTTCGCGTAGCTAGGACCAACCCCAGGCAATGATTCGAGTTCGCTTTGTGATGCTGAATTTAAGTTGATTAGACCACCAGTTGTAGCTGAGCCACCAGTATTGTTTAACACCGATGATTCACCTGTGCTTGTCTGACCCTGAGATGGAGTTTGCCCACAAGTTGTTAGAGTTTCACCTTTTGCTGGAACTACTATTTTCATTCCGTCAACTATAAAGCTTGCGAGATTACATTGGTTTAAATCTGCATTTATTGTTATGTTCCCTGCTAGTTGAAATAAATCAGTAAGACGTGAATTATTTTCCATTTCGTATACGCCAGGTTTTTGTATTTCACCAGTTATATATACTTTAATTTTGCTAGATTTTATCGTTGTAACTGTTGTACTTGGAAAGCTTTGTGAAGCATTATTGCTTTGTGCACTAGCTGGAGTATTTGATTTAAGATCATTCGAGCCAAATATATCTCCAAAGAAATATCCAACTATAAGCGCTGCAATAACTATTCCAATAGCTATTTTTATTTCTGTACGTTCTGTGAATGCTTTGATTCTTTCATAAAAATCTAACGACACTAACGGGCGATTAGCTATTTTATTCTCGCCATCATCTTCATCATCAAAAAAATCGTGATGCAATCCCATGTTTCTCCTAAAAAGAAATAGAACTATCCAGGGAAGATTCGGGAATTGTAAAAATCATAGCAGCGTGCTGTGACTTTTACAAGAAAAACTTCTGTACAATAACAAGTTTAATTTCGCGATATTAGTGATAGGTTCTTGAGGGATATATTTCGATTGGGGTTCTTGGGATTTCATGAGTACTTCCTAAGCAATTTCTACTTACCCTCATGGTTCTTATGGGTGTGTCAAAAAATCTTTATATCGTATTGAAATTATAGATACCAACAATACAAGAAATAATTTAAGCAGGCTTCACAACAAAATTACACATACGCCCAGGAACAACAACTGCCTTGAGAACAATCATATTCTCTAATTGTGATGCAATAGCCTCATTTTCGAGTGCAGCGGATTCAATAACATCAACGTCAGCATTGCTAGGAACAAGAATCTTAGAACGCACCTTGCCATTGATCTGTACAGGAATTTCAATCACGTCATCGACCAAATATTGAGGATTAGCAACAGGAAAGTCAGCATAAATCAAAGAATCATCGTTGCCTAATTTTTCGTAAAGCTCACTTGCAAAATGTGGCGCCAAAGGTGCTAACAATAAAGCAAAAGTCTGTGCGATTTCGCGAGGACAGTCGTTACCATCAGCAACATATTTAGTTAAAGCATTATTAAGTTCAAACATTTTCGCAATAGCAACGTTATAACTCATAGATTCAAAATCACTACGAACACCATCAATAGTTTTATTAAAAATTACTAATAATTCATCAGGAACGCCAGCATCGCTAATTTTAATCTCGCCAGTTTCCTCATCAACAATATTCCTCCAAATACGTTGCAAGAAACGATAAACACCGCTCACATCAGAAGTAGACCATGGGCGACTCATATCAAGTGGACCCATAAACATTTCGTAAAGACGTAATGTATCTGCTCCATAACTCTCACACATTTCATCAGGTGTCACAATATTTTTTAGTGACTTACCCATTTTGCCGAACTCACGACTTACTTCTATCTCACCCTTTTCATCATCAGTATATAAATACTGACCATTAAATTCGGTAACTTTGCTCGCCTCAACATATACGCCACGCTCATCAGTGTAAGCGTGAGCCTGAATCATTCCTTGGTTAAAAAGTTTTGCGAAAGGCTCTTCGGTAGAAACAATACCTCGATCAAATAAAACTTTATGCCAAAAACGCGCATATAAAAGGTGAAGCACAGCATGTTCTACCCCACCAACATATAAATCAACCATACCTGATTTTTCTTTATTAGGATTAGTTTTTATACCGGACCAATATTTTTCAATCTCAGGATCAATAAGTACGTCTTGATTTTCTGGGTCACAATAACGTAAATAATACCAACATGAACCAGCCCAATTAGGCATAGTATTTGTTTCGCGCGTATATTTTTGTAGACCTTCTCCCCTACCCAAATCGAGTTCGACATTAACCCAATCAGAAACCCTGCCTAAGGGAGGTTTAGGTTTTGCATCTGGATCATCACTAGATTCAGGAGCAAAGTTTTCCAATAAAGGAAGTTCTAAAGGCAACATTGAAGTAGGAATATCATGTGCAATACCTTCTTTGTCATAAACAATAGGGAAAGGTTCACCCCAATAACGTTGGCGCGAAAATAGCCAATCACGAAGACGATAATTTGTTGTCACTTTGGCATGACCTTTTTCGGCTAGCCAAGCTACCATCTCGGGTAAAGCAATATCAGATTTCATACCCGAAAATTCACCAGAATCCACCAAAATACCATTTCCCGTAAAAGGATATTCTTTTGCAATAACTTTTTTTGCTTCCTCTTCGTCTTCTGGAATTATCGCAATACATGCTGGAATATCAAACTTTTTCAAAAACTCGAAGTCACGCTCATCATGAATATCACCAAATACCGCACCAGTTCCATAATTAGCTAGAACGAAATCACCTATCCAAATGGGAATCACTTCATCATTTGCAGGATTAATAACATGCGCACCAGTAAAAACACCGGTCTTCTCTTTGTCTTGAGCAGTACGTTCAATATCATTTTTAGCAGAAGACTCTTTGATATATGCTTCAACGGAGTTTTTTTGTTCAGGGGTAGTAATTTGTTGTACCAAGGGATTCTCTGGAGCTAAAACTATAAAAGCTGCTGAAAAAATAGTGTCTGTACGTGTGGTAAAAACTTCAATTTTTTCGTTCGAATCTTTCACATCGAAACTTAAAATCGCACCTTTAGATTTTCCTATCCAATTGCGTTGCATTAGTTTTAAAGATTCTGGCCAATCAATAAAATCAAGATCCTCAATGAGTCGATCTGCATATTTAGTTATACGCATCATCCATTGTTTCATTGGCTTTTTGAAAACATCAAAATTGCCCCGTTCAGATTTTCCTTCAGCAGTAACTTCCTCATTAGCTAAAACAGTTCCTAGTCCAGGACACCAATTGACAATAGAGTCGGCTAAATAAGCAAGCCTAAAACCATCAATAATTTTTGTTTTTTCTTTTTTAGAAAGATCGCTAAAACTTGCGCCCTCAACATTACGAGTTCCATTTTCATATTCAGAAATTAACTTCTCTATCGGTGCAGCTTTGTTTGTTTTCTCATCCATATATGAGTTATAAATAGTTAAGAAAATACTTTGTGTCCATTTAAAATAATTAGGATCAATAGTAGATACCGCCCGACGCTTATCGTGACTCAAACCTATTCGACCAAGCTGGCGATTCATATTTGCAATATTGGTTTCAGTTGTAATACGTGGATGAGTATTAGTTGCTATTGCATACTGTTCAGCAGGCAGACCAAAAGCATCCATACCCATAGTGTAAAGAACGTTAAAACCCGTCATACGTTTAAAGCGAGAGTATACATCAGTAGCAATAAAACCTAAAGGGTGACCAACATGAAGACCTGCCCCCGATGGATAAGGGAACATATCCATAATAAACATTTTTGGTTTAATTTCAGCGTGACGGTTGATTTCGGGATTGGTATTGGCTAGTTCACCACTTGGGTTCGGTGAATAAAAAGCATCAGATTCTTCCCAATATTTTTGCCATTTCAACTCTATATCATTCGCTAGTTTTGCACTATAGCGAAATTTAGGTTCTGCTGAAATTGATATTTTAGATTCGGTTTCTGACATATGCTATATATTAGTTCAACATACAATATCTGCTTGAATAAGTAGATGATTGAACATAAATTATTGCTATTACACATTATTTAACTGTTGTTAGCATAAGCTTTACTATTGTCGACTTTATTAGATAAGTAATTATACGAATGCTAGAATGAATTATTCCTGGGGCTGTAACTCAGTTGGCTAGAGTGCCGCCATGGCATGGCGGAAGTCGAGGGTTCAAATCCCTTCAGCTCCACAAGATAATCATAGAGGCAGGTAATGAAGAATTACATAAAGTCAATGTTTCATTTGCCATATCTACATAACAAAAATATTTCAATCATATACTTTACCTATTTTGCTGCTTCGCTTTGGTTCATGTTGGGAATGTGGTACGTATATTTTTTAAAAATTGTTGCACCAGAGCAAATAGCTTTAGTACATACTATTGGTTTTATTATAGGTATTTCTATGGATATACCTTCAGGTTACATGGCTGATAAAATTGGTAGAAAACATTTTTTAGCAATAGGTTTATTACTCTTCAGTATCGGGATTGGTCTATTTGCTTTCATTACGAATATATGGCAAATGATTATTTTTGAAATGATCACACAGACCGGCATTGCTTTTATTACAGGTGCGCAAGAAGCTGTACTATACGACACTATTTATGCAATAGAAAAAGATAAATCTAAAGTTGGTGAAATATTTGCTCTCATATATTCGAGATGTAGAATGATTGTGAACTTTGGATTAATAATTTCACCATTGGTCGGAGGAGTTTTATACAGATTTAGCGATAAAGCAGGTTGGTTATTAATGTCTGGATTTTGTTTTGTAGCCTTCCTGTTGACATTAACTTTGACTAATCATCAGCAACGTGGCGAAAGTATTGAAATAAAAATACTTACACACACAAAAGATTCTTTCAAAATTTTTGCATCCAAAACTAATAGGTATTTAATACCTGCAATTTTACTGTTATCTGGAATTGCTTTTATTTCAGACTGGGGAATTTTCCCTCAAGGATCCATGGAGCGTGCTGGTTATACACCATTGGGGATAAGTATATTTTTTGCGGTTATTTATACATTAAGCATTATTTCTAATCACTATCTACCAAGTGTCGCCAAAAAATTAGGCAACTATCTTGGATTTAAATATTATGGAATACTAACTGTTGTGATGCTTCTTTTAGGTGCTGGTATATACTTTGTGGCACCACGTGCAATAGTTATTGTACTAGGCCTTTTTACTATTACATCGTCACTTTTCGTTAGCTATCTCACAATAGTAGTTAGTGATATTTCAAATGAAACAAACCGCGCAACCATGCTGTCAATGTCTGGTTTCTCTTCAAAATTTCTCTATATGTTTAGTGCGCCTATAGTTGGTTTAAGTTTTGCAAGTAACAAGCCAGAATATAGTTGGCTAGGGTTCGCAATAATTATATTTATTAGCGTTTTAATGATAAGTAAAATTTGGAAAAAATATTCTATATAATCTAGTTAAACTATATGAAAGCTTTAAGGAGATAAAATGAGAGTAGATGCCATTGGTGTAAAAAGTGCCGATCTCCAAAAGACTATTGAATTCTATACTTTATTAGGTTTCACTTTTCCTGAACTCGGGAGCGAAGATGAAGGTTACGATATCGAGAAGAAACCATGGGATACTTTTTGGGGCCAGCGGTACGCGATCATTAAAGACCCAGACGGATATCTAATTGATTTATTCGCACAATTATAATCTGGGTTTTTATGAAGGGAAATAGATATATGCAAATACAAGCTTTAAAACCCGGAGATACAATTGGTCTGGTTTCACTTTCTGATGCAACAGACACACCAGAATTACTTGAAAGAATCAGACGCGGTAGTCAGTATTATAATATTCTTGGATTTGAAGTTAAATCAAATCAAGATTTTTTGATTAACTATAAAGGTGCAGCTGAGAATATACAGAATAGGGCCATAGCATTACACGAAGCAATTTTAGATGAAAATGTAAAGTTGGTTTTGCCCTTAAGAGGTGGGACATACTTTAACCAGTTGTTGTACGATATTGACTATGACTTGATTTGTGAAAATCCAAAATGGTATGGAGGGTTTTCGGATACATCTGCACTGATCAACTTAGTTTCTAGCAAAGCAAAACTACCTACAATGCATGGGCTAGATGTTGTTTGGCACATTAGTGAATACAAATCATTTCCAAATTGGTTGATTGATCAACATAAAAAAGTCCTATTTGACCCATACAATTTTTCTTTCAAACTAGATAGTGGTCATAAGCTAAAAGATTTAAGAAATAAGACACTAATGAATAATTTTAGATCTAACAACGTTACTTTTAGAGGAAAGCTTATGGGTGGACATTTAGGTTCTACTCCAGCATTGATGGGTCATAAATGTTTTGTTGATAAAGATCTGATATTGCTTTTAGAAACAACATTAAGCAATGAACACACTTTGAAATTACTTTACGGTTTGCTAGAACTAGATTTATTTAAAAATGTAAATGGAGTAATTTTAGGTTTCAGTGAATTTGATGAAGAAAACTATGAATGCAAAACCCATGTCGACCATATTTCTCTATACGAAGCTTTAGAAGAAATACTAAATATTGCAAATAAGAAATACGACAAAAATATTGGTCTTGTAAAAACAAACCTGTTTGGTCACGAAACAAATAATATATTATTTCCACTAGGTATTGATATGGAGTTCGATTCAAATTTAACAGTTTTGAGGGCTGTCTAATTAAAACTAACTCCAAATAGGGAGGGTGGTGGCTCTGTTTCAGAATAAGTTCCCCAAATCATTTCATTGAGTTCTTTAGCTGTAAACGGATCCCGCGGAGTATTGAAAGTTTTGCTATTGACATCGTTGGTTTCGATAACACCAGCTTTATTCAGAGCATCAATATCTTCAGGATTTAATTCCATTTCCATGCCTATATCTATGTCATAATCATGCCCTTTATTTGTACTTCCAAATGGCACATAAATTTTTCCTTCTTTTATTAAGTCGCGCAATTCATCAGAATCTAAAACAGTATTATTAATTGCCATTCTCTTGATAATAGGATGAGTGTTATCATCAATAGTTAAGTAACCATTCTTAAGTAAATGTCTTATATCATCAGGCTGAAGTCCGTTTAGAGCTGCTTTTACTAACATCCAATTTGTATCACTTGTAAATTTTAGATTGTTGTTTTCTATAGTTTGGAGAATCTGTTTACTGTCCATGCTTTCGAAAAGATCAATTTGTGACCAATTATCAAGATCCGAAAAACTTTTTTTTTGATTTGTAATAGCCTTTATTTCTGCTTTCGCAGCTCGAGATACAGGTTGATTAACAGGCGGTATAACACTTGCTTCATTTTTACACTGTAACGAGTTACCTATGAACAATGTTGCGAATGCCACTCCGTAAACTCTAGTTCTATGCCATCTATCTAGTCCCATTTGTCCACTATAGCACATAACGGACAAATATCAAATAAAGTCGATAGAAATTATAGAGCTTGTTCTAAGTCTGCGAGTATGTCATCGATATGTTCAATACCTATTGATAGCCTAACTAGGTCTGGAGTTAATCCTCCTGAACTTAGCTGTGTATCTTGCGAAAGTTGGCTATGAGTCGTACTGGCAGGATGAATAGCAAGACTTTTTGCATCTCCAACATTTGCAACATGCGAGAACAGTTCCAAATTATTAATAAACTTCTCTGCCCCATCTCTTCCATCCTTGTGACCAAATACCACTACAGAACCTTTACCTTTTGGCAAATACTTATTAGCGATCTCGAAGTTAGGATCACTTTCAAGACCAGGATATTTTACCCATGAAACTTTAGGATGATTTTCTAACCACTTTGAAACCTTCAAAGTATTTTCACAATGACGTTCCATTCTCAAAGCCAATGTCTCTAAACCTTGAAGGAAAAGCCAAGCATTATCTGGTGCTATACAGGCGCCTAAATTCCTTAGGGGTACTAGCCTCATCCTGAGTATATATGCAACCGGGTTAAGGGGTCCTAGATCGTGAGCAAAACGAAGATTATTATAGCTAGCTTCAGGCTCATTAAACAGTTCGAATTTCTTGTCAGTCCAATCGAAATTACCAGCATCGACAACAATTCCACCAATACCAGTACCCTGTCCACCAATCCATTTCGTGAGCGAGTGAATTACAATATTTGCACCATGTTCAATAGGGTTTAATAAATATGGTGTAGTAAAAGTAGAGTCCACAACAAGTGGCAAGTTATGCTTTTTAGCAATTTTGCTAATGCCTTCAATGTCTGCAACGTCTAAAGTAGGGTTACCAATTGTTTCAATAAAGATCACTCTGGTTTTCTCGTTAATAGCATTTTCAAAACTAGATAAGTCTTTAACATCTACAAATTTTGTATTTATCCCAAACTGAGGCAAAATATTATTAAGCTGCACGTGTGTTCCACCATATAGGTTGCTTGCAGCAACAACTTCATCACCATGTTTACAAATATTTATTATTGAATAGAAAATTGCTGAAGTTCCAGAGGCCAAAGCTAAGGCTGCGGCTCCCCCTTCTAAATCAGCAATTCGCTTTTCTAATGCGTCTTGGGTCGGGTTCATTATTCGAGTATAAATATTGCCTAATTCTTTTAGGCTAAATAAATTGGCGGCGTGTTCTGTGTTGTTAAATACATAAGAATTAGTTCTATATATTGGTACAGCTCTAGAAAGTGTATTGCTGTCTGGCTCGTAACCAGAATGTATTGCTTTTGTTTCAAAATGGTTTGTCATTGTTTTTCTCCTTGAATGGTTTAATTCGAAATGAATTATTCTTTAAAAAATAAATTGATATAAAAAGTGAGTTTGAAAGTAAGATGCCCAATTAGCGGGGCATATTTATATTTTGTGACATACAAAAATTGCTATTAATAGTTAAGCAACTGTCATTTTTCGAATTCATAATATATTTTAGATGTTAGTTCTTTTGATAATTAATGTCAAGATTTACGCTTTGGGAGTTATTGGCTTTCTATAAACCTACAACTGGTGTAACTGCTGAGGTCTGTAGATTCGCATGTAAACTCATGAAACTTCGAAGAAGATAATTGCTTTTCATAATATTTATTTGTGGCTCTGTAAAAGGATGATCTCGTGTACAAAGTGCTTTGAGTAAATTAACTTGTCCATGAGCAAAATTTTTCAAAAGCAAATCTACTTCCGCGTCATCGAAAGTTAAGTTACTTTGGGTAACTGCGTTTTCCAGTATCTGACACAAATAATAAGGATAATTAACTGGGAATTCTGCCTCATCAAACCGTTTTTCTGATACATTTACTGAAAGTATATTTAAAGAGTTGGATAATTTATTTTGTATAAGTTTTTTTTCATCACCAGTTATTATCAGTCCGTGCTCTACAGCAGTTGATAATACCCTTAAATTTCCCGTATTGCTTGATGGTTGGTTCAATAAATCAGATTTGAATGGATATAAACATTCTGGTTTAAATGCAGCAATTTCATTTAGTGCTACATAGGCAAGTCTTCTATATGATTGACGTCCTTGTTTTACTAATATGTCGCCGGTATTAGGATCTATTAAATTTCCTGTAATTTTATCTTCTACACCATGTAATTTTTTACATGCAATTAATTTTGAAATTATTGCATTTCTATTTCTATCTTGGTTTATTGCAATTTGCGCTAAGAGGCTCCCCGCGGAGCTGCTATCACTTAGGTCAACAAAAAGTTGTTCTATTTCAGCATCGCTAAATGTTGGCTTTTGGTCGTGTGGCACAATATCGCATTTAAGAACAGAAGTTAGAGCACTGAATTTATTTGCATTTGCATTTGTAAGTAATTTTACTTTCATCTCGTCGCTACACAAAGCACCGGCTTCAAAGATTCTTACTGCGAGAAAAACAAGGCAAGCAGAGTTACTATTTACACAAGTAGCTAGCGCTTGAGCGCTGAAATCTTCCGCCTGATATTTACCAAGTGCAAAGATCAGACTAGATTCTCGCGTCTTATTTTCAACTGCAAGGTCTACAAAGCTAGTTAATTGTGTTTGCGTATACCTATAGCCATTTTTTACATTGGTCGATAAGTATAATTCAGAATATGTACTCTGTTTAGCTGCTTCAAATTGGTCTGGTGTAAGTTGCTTAGAAGTCTTTTCTAAATAGCGCACAATAAGATTTATCTTGTCTTTTTGAATCAAAGTAATTATCTGATTATCATCTGGCAAAATTCCACCATCTAAAAAAAGCAATAAAGAAGTCGAATATCCTCTTTCAACTAAAATTGGTATTAGTTGTTTTGCTAATTTTTTTAACTCTTGGTTAAGGCCGTCGACTGGATCAATGACAAAGCGTATCTTAATAATGTCGTTAAGCAATGCATAAGAACCGAAGCCATCTCTTAAGTTATCAACATTCGCCAAATCTAAAATTATCTGGTCGGTAAAAACACCACCATTTCTAAAATATTCATTGAGTGCTAGAAAATCAGGATTCTCAGAATTTATTTCATTTAATAATTCTTGTTCACTTGGGTTGTTTCCTAGTAAAGCACCATGTGGTTTACTATTAGGTTTTCTTCTTAATTTATCTAGTAAAGTCATATTCAATACTGCTTAACAAAGTGAGTTCAGGGCAAAAACAGAATTAGTTAACGCTTAGGCAAGCTAGAACTAGCTGAGGATTAACTTGACTTCCACCAGCACCTAGAGCTTTTGCAAGTCTTGGTGTGCCATTTTTTTCGAAAGCATTTATTGCATTTCGTTGTTCCGCTGGAGTTAGAAGTTTACCATTTTTGGACCAAGCTTCTAATGACTCTCTAACACCAGGTGGCAAATTGGCACAGGCACCACCACTTCTACTTGGAGTGTTCGCTTTAGCAGTCGGAACATTCACAGGTATAGGGCTACTTTCTGCAGCAAGTTTTTCAGCATTAGCTTTTCTAGCAGATTCTTCTGCCCTAACTTTTTGATCATGAGCTCTTTTAGCAGATTCTTCTGCAGCAAGTTTTTCAGCAATTAGTTTGTCAATTAAAGCATCGGTCTTTGCTCTCTCATCGGCCTCTTTTAGGTCAGCATTAAATGCTTCAAGTTCCGTACGATCTATAGTTGCTTTTGAGTTAACAGTTTCAATTTGATCTCCAACAGCTACGCGGGCATCATCTAATTGTTCAGCTGCTACCCTACCCGTATTAACGCCAGGAGTGTTACCTGCGTGCGGGTAGAGTAATGTTGCTGCTATCACAACTGTAGCAACTCCTACAGTAACTGGAACATTGCCGTTTATTCCTCTGTCTTTTATATCTTTTGCCAATAATCTTCCGGGATATAATCCTGAAAGAATATTTGATTGCCACGATTGTGCTTGAGCAGTTTTTGCTAAGCGTCTATTTCTAAAAGAAAAGCGTATACCTTTTATTTTTTGCAGTGAATCCGATCGCAGGCTAGGGTAAATTCCGGCATCCTTAAAACCATTTAAAATACCTGATTTGTCGTGTGGCTGTGCTTTAATTATTTCTGCTAACAATGAGCTATATGCTATATTACAGTCATTAATAGGTTCTTTTAAGTTATTTTTCTCGGTTAGAAGAGAATCAAGTTTAATTAATAATTCTTGAAATGCTTTCTGTACTTCTAGTGGTATTTGTTCTTTATTATCTGCCACAAAATTAGAGGCACGTTTAAGTTCTGGAGCACACTCAAATAATCTTGAATATCGATTTCTATCTGTATATGTCATATAAGCCTCATCCTTGAATACACTATCGTACTATAAATACTATTTGTGGTCAATGTTGCTTTCAACGTGATTTGACTAATTACATATATATTTAGTAACTTATTCACCATGTCTAAACATACAAGGAAATTGAAAAGAAGCGCATTAAAAGATTTAGCACAAGGTGACGGTATTACTTCAGCGGTTGCAGCTTCCGGATTACGAACTGGAAAGCTAGCGGATACTGCAGGCAAAACAGTAACAGCAGTTACCGTTGTTGCCTCAGGTTTAGCTGGTGTCAATACAGTAACAGCTTCCCCAGCTAGCGCATCCGAAACATCTCTAGAATCTGTAACACAACAAGGCCCACCGGTAGCTAGCGCTGGAAACCCTAATCCAAACCCTAAACCTAATGCTGAGACAATTATGGTTTATGAATCCGATGGAGCTCCACAAACAGTAGAGGAAACAAATGCGGCGCTTGGCCACAAAGGACCATATACAGGAACAATACCTCAGGACACTGGAAATAAGCCAGTCACAGGTGGCCTAGTAATTGATCCTCCTGAAGACCCAGGAAGTTATCACGAAACCGAAACGCCTTATCCCTTAGTGGATCCAAGTAGTTATGAAGCGAACCACCCGGATAAGGGATTCGAGGGATCACCAGCGGCTGTGCCAGGACTCACTGAAACAATTGTTGGTGCCGCACCAGTAGTAGCTGCTGCACCAGCGGCTGGAGCAACAGCTCTTGCCGCGCCGCTTGTTTTAACTGGCGCTATGCTTGCTGATGCACAAACTGTTTTTGACCAAGGACCTCCTGGTCCGTCATCAGAAGCCTTAGCCAGTCAAGAATGCGCCAGTCAAGCTAGCGCTGTTTGTCTTCCGAAAAACGGTAACGCCAGAATTGACCGAGAGGAAGTAGACAGACTATACAAATTGGCAAAAGATAGTGGCGGTCAAGAACTTGATACGGGTGCCCGCACCTTGGGGGATTTGCAAAATGTCTCAAATCGGGTTAGTAATGTCATTCCACCTGAGGGACAATTAGTACCTTCACAGAGTGCACCAAACCCTAACCCTCAAACTGTACAAGCTTTAGAAACGTTAATTAGACAGGCCGGTGCTGCAAGGGTTCAAGCTGCTGAAGCTGCAGCTGCTAATACTGATGCTCCAGCTCCTGCTCCTGCTCCAGCTTCTAAGCCGTCAGCTACACCTGGTACACCACCCACTCAAGAAGAAGTTGATATAGTAAAAAGATTCCAAGAAGATGCTGGACTACCACAAGACGGTATAGTTGGCCAAAATACTCAAGCAGCACTTGATCAAGCCAAAGCAGCTAGTAGTGCAACAACTTCATCACAAGCTCCTGCTGCAAACGGTACTGGGATCGACCCATGGGTCCAATGGAAACTCGGCGATTTTAATATTTTGGGTGGAGGAAATGATTTAGCAGCATATACACGATCAATAAAATTTTTCCAAAGAAACCACAGACTGCAAGTAGACGGTAAGGCTGGCCCTCAGACTCGAGCGAAACTAGCAGAAGGCCCATCGGGTCGAGATGGAACATCTATCGCTCAACCACAAACAGCTCAACCAAGAACAGCCCAACCTGCGCCACAAATACCACCACCTCCCACTAGAGCAGAAATTGATGTAGCACGGCTTGGGGATCAAGGTTTTCCGACAGGAAGTAATGGATCGCCAGACGTCGATGCTATTAAAGGTTTCCAAGAAAAAGCTGGACTAGAACCAGATGGCGATATCGGCCCTAAAACTCGCGCCCAGCTGGACAGACCTCCAGAAGATATTCAAAATGAATATATCAATCGAAGACTAGCCGTACATGGTTTCCCAATCACTGAAGGCGTTGAAGCAATCGATGCTATTAAAGGCTTCCAAGAAAAAGTTGGAATAAAAGTAGATGGTGATGTTGGTAAAGTAACTAGCGCATGGCTGGGTACAACCCCTGAACAAATTGACACTTTAGAACGGGCGCGACAAAAGGAACAAGAACCTAAAGTAAAGAAGAAACCTAGAGTAAAACCAGCACCAGCGCCACCTAAAAATAATCCAACTTACGACGTTTACGGCGAAGGCGGAATAGACACTACTCCTGATCCTACCCCAAAACCTGATCCTACCCCAAAACCTGATCCAGAACCAAAACCAGAACCAGAACCATACCCCACGCCACCACCCATAGAAAATCCTAATCCTCCCGTAATAACAGAAACACCTCCTCGGACTAAACCAGCGGCGGAAACAGACTGGAAACCTGAGAATGAGAAAGATGACGATTCTCCTGATGCGTGTAGAAATCCACCAAAATTAGTTGGAGTTACGATCTATCAAAGCGTGGAAGCTAAAAAGGGCAAACGAACATCAAACGGAAAGCTTAAGGTCTGTCGTACATATTTTACCGATTGGAGTGCTAGGCATATAGCCAAGGGAAATAAAAAGGATGCAAGGCTTGCTAGCCAAGGACGTTACCAATATCCTGGCCACACCGCATTTCTTGATGAATCTAATCCTGGCTACGCGAAGCAAAATATGCACAAAGCTATGTCAGCCATTAGAGATATAATAAATAGTAAACCTATAGCTCAAGATGAAAATATTAACAATACAAATTTTAGGTTAGAATTAACTTTCCATGAATACTCAAATGATCCTAGCCCTGTAATGACTGAAAAGGTTATTACAGCAGAATGTAATGTACAGGCAACTGCCAATGGAGGTGGAAGAAATGATGGAGAAGAACAATGGTTTGAAATAAGAACTGCCTATGTCATAAATGATACTTGTACCAACCCTGATGGCTCAAAGGCTGATTTATTTCCATCAGACCAAGGTGGCCCGGACGTTGTTGGCAAATCGAAACAACCCGGTGCCTCGTTTATAGGAAACAGTACATTTATAGGTACTAGTACAACTTTCTCAGAACTAATAACTGGTGGACAAATACCAGGTGCGAACAGCGTGGGATTACCAGAGACACAAGCTCCACTATTGGCAGTGTCAACTGCCAATGGCAATGCATGTAGATTAACCAGAACATCAAGAAGGGCGTTAGCAGGTTACAAAAATGGAGAAACTCCTCTTGAAAGTCCTCTTACCGATTTTCTCAACAGGCCAGGAAATGAAACTGCAAGTTTCCTAAGAACTCCCACTAGCCCTAAAAGTAGCGCATTACTTAATTCGGTCGGTTGCTAAATTAAGAACTAAAAAATCCTTATATACCTAGTCCTGGGCTACCTGGCACAGGATTAATGAGTGCAGAGATACCGCGCTCCTCGCCTAGATTAGTTATTGCTTTTTGGATATCGTCTGGATTTGAATCATCCCCTGTTATTTCTTTATAGATACCATTAAGATCTAATAATCCAGATTTTACAAATTCACCAATAACTGATTTATCCACGGTCAAAAGGTGTTTACACAAATAGATGTATTCAGGTTTTATAGCATTCGTTAGATCATCAGGGGTAGCTCCCTGATAATCACCAGGATCAAAGTTTAAACGAGACTGTAGTGTCAAGAATACATTATCTATAAAATCCAAGAGTTTGTCATCAAGAGGAACATTGCACAATAATTCAAGATACATATCGTGCAAAGCAGGGTACTTTTTGAATAGATCACGATAGTCATTAGATGAATCAATGTCAGCTACATCAGAATTATCTTTATTATCAGTCATAAAATATTCTCCTTAACGATTTATTTATACATGAATTATAACACAAAAAGCGTCTATATCCGCTATTTGCTATTTGTCCATAATTGCACTAATAAGGGTGTTTCTAAGAGAGGTATTATATGTCTAAGTTAAAGAAAAATTTGCAAAGAGTAGCTCCAACCGCTTTGAGCATGTTATTAGGTGGTTGTAGCGGATTTTTTGTATTAGGTGGTCAAACATCTGAGGCACCAACACCGATAGGCCGCCAACCTAATACACCAGCTGTCACTATGAGCTCACCAACCATTGGTCAGCCATTAGATGAACCACAAATGACAACTATAACAACATCGGTTCCGCCACCAGCTACAATTGGAATAGGTTTCTAGAGCTTATTAAGTTATCCATAAATTAAATTAGAATCACATTGTGAATTTTGTTATAAATTTACTACTACCTTTCTTCATTGAAAGAACATATGTTTCTGGCATAGTTTGGTTCACTTTTCTTTTTAACTATCATTTATGAAACTTTAACCAATATCAATTCAATTTTAAGTTTTATTTTGGGCATGGTGGCATCGATTATTTATACTTCTCTTTTAATAACTTTTAAAAGCACAAAGAATAAATCTATTCACTAATATTTTAAGAATATTGATTTTTTGGCCATTCACCTAATAGTTCGCGAGTACCATTTTGGCTAGATGTCATCATTGCATCAAGTACTGTCATATTTTTAATTGCATCATCCAAGCCTGAAGCATTTACTATTTTATTATCGCCATTTTGTATAGCATCAACAATAATTTGTGCGTAATATGTGAATGAGTTCCAGAATATTGTATTTCCACCGAGCAAGTCATATTCTTTTGTCGCATCATCACTAATAATTTTTTCTCCGTCTTTATTATTTTTATAAAATATGGCATTATCTTTTAGATTAAAGCCAATCTCACCCTGATCTCCGCGGATCATCATATCGAATTGATAACCGCTATGCGAGACAGCACTATTAGATAGAACAACATCACATTCTGGAAAATTTAAATTAGCAGAAAAATAAAGAGAAACCTGGGAATTAAATTCTTTTGATCCTATAGGATTGTATGTATAAAAAATATTATTCAATGTTGCGCTAACAGCATATGGTTCACACCCAAGAAAAAACCGAACCAGATCTATGAGATGAATACCCAAAGCAAGTCTCACACCCCCACCAAGTTCTTTATCTAATGACCATAAATAATCATGTTTATTATCCATGATCCAGGGAGAAGCATGGTTTATAGAAATATAATATGGTTTCCCTATATTGCCGTGTTCTATTAGCTTCTTTATTTTCACAAAATAAGGATTAAAACGGAGTTGATGATCGACCACTACTAAACGATTTTTGCTACCTTGCAATTTTACCAAGTCTTCAGTTTCTCGCTTAGTCATACCTACTGGCTTTTCTAAGAGAATATGCTTGTCAGTATTTAAGGCATACGCCATTTGTTCAATATGGAATTCATTAGGTGTCGTTACACATATTAGATCTACATCGTTACTATCACAAACTTTTTTAAAATCGTCTGTGACTAAAAGATCATTTGATTCAACACCATTGTTTCCAGCAATAGCACTTTCTTGAACATGTAGAAGTGTACGATCGATGCTACTTCCGCTAACTGCAGTAATTTCCACTTGACCAGTTTTTAAAAAACCCGGCGCAATTTGTCGCAGACCTATTCCAGTTCCAATAATTCCTATCCGCAATTTTTCCATTTTCTGAGTCTAATATAAAATAATAAGCATAAAAAATGACCCCGATTTCTCGAGGTCATAATTGAATGGATGGTATCTATTAGTGGGTGCTGTGATGCATTGTTTCATCAAGCAAATGGTACAAGCCCAGTAATGCAGCTACGCCAATTATGACATAGAGCACACCTGGTAATGTTGTGCCTCCTCCTAATAGTTTTTCTAAGTAATTGGTTTTCGTAACTTGAGTTATACCCACGTTAAGTCCGCCGATAACCAACAGTAATGTAACAAGTTTGTTTAACATATCTGTTTTCATGATAACCTCCTTCGGTTATCTTTATTATCGACACAACTCTATATAAAAGCAAATAATATTCGTTGCGTGCTTGCAAGATACTGCAACATTTTTTTGTTAATAGGTATATAGTGGAAGCTACAAATTTTCTAATATGCAACTATAGATTCTTCATCACCTTTTTGTATTTGCTCAGATTCGAAACTATACTTTTTACAATCTTTGAACAATCGTTCTATACGATAGTATTCGCGAATATCATTAAGAAAAACATGAACAACTATGGAGCCGAAATCGATTAGAACCCACTCTTTTTGTTTGTCACCTTCAAGGCCGACACTATGATACGAACCTTCACGAGCTTTACGCAAAATTGAATCTACAATTGTTGATACTAAACGGTCATTATTTGCAGAACAAACAACAAAGTACTGAGCAATACCAATAATATTACCTACGTCATATACTTGAATACTTTGGGCTTTTTTATCTTGGGCAGCACTAACAATGATCTCGATTAAATCACGATCAGCTTTTAATATACCTTCAAAATTATCTATTATTTACTCCTCTAAAATTTGTAACTAATATATCAATATTATCGGCTACTTGAATACTTATGTGTAGAAATTATTTAATATAATATCATTTTCTATGCTCTTAGGTATTAAAGCGCGTACTGTCTTGCCTTCTAATAATTGTTTTCTTATATAAGTTGAAGAAATTGGCATTATAGATTTTGACACTATAAATAATTCACACAATTTTATTATCTGGTCATGATCCTTCCAAGTATTAAAATTTTCTGGAATATCATCACCAACAATTAAAACTAAATCGTCATTAGGATACTTATGTTTCAATTCATTTATTGTATCTATTGTGTATGTATTCCCATCTCTTTTTATTTCACAATCATCAACAATAATATTTTTATTATCGGGAAAAAATTCTTCGACACCAAGTTGAGTCCATCTGAATCGTTTTTGTGCGTCAGCTTTGACTTCTGGTTTCTGCCAAGGGTCCCGCGCCACGATCACACGACATAAATCTAGTTTTGCGTTTTCGAACGCATAAGCGATTGCATGTAGGTGAGCAAAATGTATAGGATCGAAAGTACCTCCATATATACCAATTCTCATAAACTAATTCTAGTTCTTAATCAAATTATTGGCTAACCAATTTAAATGCTGATAACATTGATATTTCTATGGATTGGTCAAAATCACCTTTATACCGTTTCACCATTAGAACTAACTCTATATTGATAAGTAGTTAATTCTTTTAAAGCCATAGGTCCACGAGCATGTAGTTTTTGAGTTGAATTTCCTATCTCTGCACCAAAACCAAAACGTTCACCATCGGTAAAACGTGTTGAGGTATTATGCATTACCACAGCAGATTCAATACCATTCATAAACTGTTGTGCATTTGATAAATCACTTGTAACAATAGATTCTGTATGACCAGTTGAATTCTTGTTTATATGTTCGATTGCATCACTGAGACTTTCGACAACGATAATTGATATCTCTAAACCCAAATACTCTTTCGCAAAATCTTCTTCAGTTGCTAATATCAATGAACCTGTAGCTCCCATAGCCTGTTCAGAACATTCAGAAATAATATCGCACGATTTTTTATCACCATGGATCAATACACCAGCTTCAAAAAGATTATCGACAATCATTGGAATAAATTCCTGTGCAATATCATTATGAACGACTAAAGATTCACATGCATTACAAACGCTTGTACGTTGTGTTTTTGAATTAATAACAATATCTAATGCCATAGATATATCAGCTTTTGAATCGACGTATACATGGCAATTACCAGCACCGTCAATGACGTAAGGTACCGTTGCATTAGTTTCAATAGAGTTAATCAGAGAAGGACCGCCCCTGGGTATAAGTACATCGACATAACCCTTTGCTTGCATTAATGCAATCGCACTCTCATGAGAAGGGTCGTCGATAAATGAAACAATATTTTCATCTAAACCAATAGCACTGATACCTTCTTTAATTGCAAGAATTATTTCTGTATTTGTTTCATGTGCACTAGAAGATCCTCTTAGAATAACCGCATTTGAACTTTTTAAAGCAATACACACGGCATCTAATGTGACATTAGGTCGATTTTCATAAATTACTGCAACAAGACCCATAGGCACTCGAACTTTTTTTATCTCAATATTTTTAGCACCAAAAAATGTTTCTAAAACTTCTCCAACTGGATCATCTAATTCTGCAACATTCCTACCTGCTAGCATCATTGCATCAATTCTTTGCTGGTCAAGAAATAGTCTGTCTATTTGTGAGTCTGTTAAACCATTTTTTTTAGCATTCTCACATTCAATTCGATTAGTAGAAATAATTTTATCTGAATGTTTGCCGACGTGGTCAACGACTGATTTAATCAACTCAATCTTTTTTAAAGAATCGATACTACGCATCACTAAAGATGCATTTTTAGCAGATTCAAACTTCTTTTCTAAATTCATCTATATATTATTACATGATTTTTGATTTAACTGTGACCGGAGCTACATTAACAGGTGCTTCACTAACAATAATCTTTGAAGAAACATTCTTTTTTTCCGACTGCAGAGTATTTATAGATCTTGACATTAATTCACTAGCAGTTTCACAATGATCCCAAACTGCCACTGAAGCATTAATGATGGTGTCTTGTGGTAAAGACCCTTTCATGCGCTCGATAGCTTCATAACCTTCATCTAAGCCTGCTTCAGGAAATAATAAATAGAATTCACCATTGCTATTATGTGCGAGTAGATCTGATCCACGGACTGATTTCACGAATTCAACTTCAACATCTCTTAACCATTCACTATTTATTCTTTCAACAGAGGACTCAACACTTACAACAGCTACGCACACATCTCTTGCATCTCTATGAGATCGTACAATTTCTCGAGATAACGCACTATTCCATTCACGTAAACCCGAAACACTAGAAACTAGCTCATCTACGAAATTGACTTCACTTGATTCAGTATTTTTTTTCCACACAAAAACTGCTGTAAAAAGTCCAAGGACAATTACACCTACACCAAATAATTTACTAAAAATTCTCTTCATGAAAACTCCTCTCCATATTATTATCGGCTATAAAAATGGTAGCGTAAAGCATCTTTTTCAGTTTAGAGAAAGAAAAATTTCTTTTAAACGAATAATACGAATAGGAAGAATTTATATTTATATTTAGGCATTCATGTAATAAATTATTTTTGAATTAGTTATTTGAAGAACCTTCTCCAGCTAATTCAGCCTCACGAAGCAAACTAACAATTTGTTCACTAGGATAACGACGATGGCCTCCAGGTGTACGAACACTAGGTATTCTTCCACGTCTTGCCCACTCCGCAACTGTTCTTTCGGATACTTGGAACAATAATGCGATATCGCTAGTACGAAGCAATTTTTTTACAGCGGCTGGAGAATCAGAAGTTAGATCTTTGAGTAAAGTTGTCCGATCGTATTTTGGCATTTTATATATCTCCTGTTATTAAATATTATATTAGAAAAAATTCTACTCGCATCATTGTAGAGATTCTGGCTAATTGCAAGTATTTCGAAATATAATTTGTTGAACACCCTTTGACTTCGGTCACTATGACTCCGAATAAACTCAAAATGACGACTATCAAACTTATCGCGACTATCACTTTTGATTAACTAAATCAGCAACAGAAATATATGGGCGACCTTCTTGTCGGCCTTTTTCAAGTTCACCAAATATTTCATATGCCTCAATAGGTGATAATAATCCAGTATTTTTCGCTTTAATACGTGTAGACTTTTCGGTGCTATTAAGAATATTTACTATCGAATCTGCTTTTTTTGAATTTGCAATATGGGCCACTAAATCCGCACAAGCGTAAGTTGCCAAATCGCTTGCTGCAACTTTAGTACCGTGACCACCACTGCCATACTCGCTCATCGAAGCATGTTGATCAACCATTGAAGGCAGATAAACGTCTATATCTTCAATTAATTTTGCATCATCATGTTCGTTCGGGTCTTTATCTAACAGACCTTCCTGGTCAGTTAATAAAACGAATTTATCTGCTTTTAACAAGATTGTGATTAATGCAGAAATACCATCATTATCACCAAAATTTAACTCTCTATTGCTAACGACATCATTCTCATTTACCAGTGGGACAACACCGAGTTCAAAAAGTGATTCAAAAGTTCTTTCCAAATAGTCAAGAGCATCCTGGTCATGAAAATCGGATCTTGTTAATAAAACTTGCGCAAAGATAAAGCCTAATTCTTTAGCGAATTTAGAATATAAAGTCATCAGTTGTGGTTGACCTATAGCAGCACAGGCAGCCAAACCTTTTAAATCATTACTCTTGGGTCTTTCTATTCCAACTATGTGAGTACCAGCAGCTACGGCTCCAGATGAAACCAATATGACTCTGTGACCACTATCTCTCAATTCATTAATAGATTTACACAATCCAGAAATTTTATTTAAATCAATATCAGTATTGTTACCCTCGTGTTTGACTATCGAAGAAGAACCAATTTTAATGACGATAAGTGGCTTTTCTAGTTCGTTCACAAAAGTTCCCCTTCGGAGTACTCAAATTCAAAATTTCCAACACGAACAATATCACCGATTCCGACACCTGCCCGTCGTATTGCTTTCTCAACTCCCATTTTAACAAATTTTTGTTGTATGTAACTCAATGCTTCTTCATTTGACAAATCATGCATAGAAATAATTCTTTCAATAGATTTGCCAACTATCCGAAATTCTTTATCACCCTCACGTTCAACCCGAAAACCCTGTGCTACTGGTGTGTGTACAACATAACTTTCACTAATAGGTACATCTTCACGTGCTTTTTCAACCATGGAACCCAAAATATTTAGAAAATTATCTAGTCCATCACGAGTTACACCCGAAATTTTAATACCATCATAATCAAACCCAGCAACATCAGATTTTGAGCCGATTACAAGTCGAGGTCGTTCAAGTAGTTCTGGACGATAATTCTCTAACTCAAAAAGCAATTTTTCTTCTTGCTCTAGTGGTTCAACTCCATCAACAGCTGCTAAATCTAGAAGTATAACTAAAATGCGCGCACGCTCTATATGTTTTAGAAATTGAAAGCCTAAACCTTTGCCCTCGCTGGCACCTTCAATAAGACCAGGAATGTCTGCAACAATAAAATTATGGCTACCATGTTTGACTACTCCGAGATTAGGCACCAAAGTCGTGAAAGGATAATCGGCTATTTTTGGTTTAGCCGCAGATATACTAGAAATTAAAGTCGACTTTCCAGAATTAGGAAAACCAACTAGGGCTACATCTGCCATTAATTTTAATTCAAGATTTAACCAGAACTCATCGCCATCTTCTCCTTTTTCCGAAAAAGCGGGAGCCTTAGTGGTGTTATTTTTAAACCGTGCATTACCTTTACCACCTCGACCACCCCTAGCAATAATAATTTTATCGCCATGATTGATCAGGTCAGCAAGAGGTTCACCTTCAAAAGTGGTAACAATTGAACCTTGTGGAACTTTAACAATTGTATCTTCGCCAGTTTTACCGTGCATTTTTTTGCCGGCACCATTACCACCATTTTTTGCTTTAACATGAGGATGATCTCTATATGGAAAAAGTGAAACACATCCGTGATCGGCCTGGATTATTATACTGCCACCATTACCACCATCGCCACCGTCAGGACCACCTTCAGGGACATGTGCTTCTCGACGAAATGACATAGCGCCATTGCCACCTTTTCCGGCATGGACATTTAGCTGAACGCTATCAACAAACTCGCTCAAGATTATTTATGCGTTTGCGTCAGATTTTGCTTTGGTTTTTACATCCGAATTATCTTCAACAAGAATAACGTCTACAGTCTTTTTACCTTTACGTTCTGTAAAGCTAACCAATCCTTCAGCTTTTGCAAACAAAGTATCGTCTTTACCAATACCAACATTACGACCAGGATGAAACTTAGTTCCACGTTGACGGACAATTATAGATCCACCCTTAGCTAACATTCCACCAAAAAGTTTTACACCTAATCGTTGTGCATTCGAATCGCGACCGTTCTTAACGGAACCAGCACCTTTTTTCTTTGACATTATCTCTCCAGACTATAAATTTGTTGAATCTACTGTTATGCAGTGATCTTATCGATTTTAATAACGTGATACTTTTGGCGATGGCCATATCGTTTACGTTGGTTGGCTTTTGACTTATAGTTAAAACCATCGATCTTTTTTCCAGTTGTATCACCAATAATAGAAAAGCCAATTTTTGCTTTTTCAAGCGCTGATTTAGCACTGATTACTGTTTTTCCGTCAACTATCATTATTGGTCTTACAGCGTTTTCTTCATTATGGATTCGCTCAACAACGATTTCATCGCCTTGTTCTACCTTATATTGCTTACCGCCAGTATTTATGATTGCATACATTAAAAATCTCCTCCGAGGAACTATAAATACTACTAGAAATCAAAGGTGGAATTCCAAATGAAGAGGCACTTAGCTTTGGAATGTTATGAAATATAAGTATTCTATTTAATCCAATGGCTGATATTCGAGTAAAACACTGATCCTAAAGCAACAAATGAACATGCATATGCAAGTGCTCTACGTTGTGACTTACCAACAACTTTAGAGGTAGATGAATCGTTTCTTTCCCTGACTCCATCAGTATTGCGAGCCAATGAATGCGGATACGTCACCAAGCAATAGGTCTCTAACTCATCAATTTGGTCTTGTATCAATTCATCAAACTCTATACCAACTCTATAATTACCAGTTTTCTCAAAGCATGACCGAACTGTTGCAGAGCATTCAAGCGGCTCATTATTTAGAGAAGATAATTTTGATTTAAATTTAACATGTTCTCCGACTTTATAGGCCACAGAAGAAATGATGCCAGCCCCTCCTGGTGATAGGTCTACCATTGAAACAGGCTCTTCGTTTACTACAGCTCCTCGCGAAACTTCACGACGTATCGATTTTCGCATTTGAGTAACAACAACCATTGAGAGTCCAAAAAGTAGAGAGACAATAAGCGCATACCCAGCAATCATAGTTATATTTCTTGAAATGGTTGTCACTCCAGCACCTGGCAATAAATTTGATTCTCTATAAACCCTATACACAATTGCTGCGTCTGCTGCTATTAACAATGTGGACACTGCCGGCATTCTTTTTGTCAGGTTAACCATTTTCTTGTAATCCATTTTCAATATTGTTTTTTTATAAAAATTCCAAAGTACTGCCTCGATATCAAAATAAAATTCTCTAACTCTAAATACGAAAGGTCTTCTATCACCAGCCATATAAGAACCAAAGACTGCAAGACATAGTAGAACAGCAGAGATTGCGACATATGTCGAATCCACATATTCAATTGTTTTTGGTACAAGCACAATATAAATAGTTGCACTTAATAAAGCAAGGCGCCTTAAAATACTTGTAACCGAAAAGAATGAAAATATTTTTATAAATGTACCTAATATTCTTTGTGAAGATTTTGAATATTTAGCGCCAAAAGATTTTACTAAATATGACATTTCGAGGTTTCTCCACAAAATCTCAGAGAATGTTTGTTCATGTGATAGTTCTTCAGAAGCGATTTCTTCAGTAATTACACCATGAATCGAATTCTTTTCACAAATGTTGAAAAAATCTTGAGCACGAGTTACTTTTGAAAATGATTCCAGCTTGTCGACTCCAACTATGGCTGGACCTGTAGACCATGGAGCTAGTGAGCGTGAACTTAAAGATTCACGGATCATTTGTCTCTTATCATCAATAACTACTTCACTCTTACCACCAAATACGTGTTCGTCAGAATAAACACTTCGCAATTCAAGCCATGCCTTACCTTTAAAATCATAATGTCTTGCGATGTTCAGAACATCTGGATAAATTATATCGACACCTCGACATACTAAATATGTTGAAGTATTAATTGCAGTTTGAGAAAAATTTGTTATTAGCTCATGGCTAAATTCTTTACATAATTCTTTTGTGGAACTTGATTGAGTTGGATCAATTACGAAAACAGAATGAATACCTTCAATACCTTCTAAGGATAAGAAATTTCTTCTTAGATCAGCTGGTGTTGCTGTCTCTACAAAAACAACTACATCAGCTTCCTCAATATATTTTGAAATTGTAGTCTCTTGTGTCACACCAATTTTTGTGTCCGAAGTACCACCTATAATTGAATTAGACGCAGTTGTGTTTGACGACAATAATCTAGATGCTGACTGCATAATTTCGTCTTCGCTTGAATGAAATTTCTTAGTTGGCATTATTACGCTAAGCAAAATTGCTTCAGTTGCGAATGCTAAAGCACAGGTAGTTTCTATCGCGAAAGAGACTACATTAAATAATGATCCAGACGAAGTAAGAGTACTAGCTCTAAAAACAATATATGCGATTGCACTTAATACAGTCAGTACAGCACCTAGTTTTTTAATTTTATACATTGATTACCTCCGATTATTGATCTATAGGTTATCGAAACAATTTGAGTGAAACTCAAGTAAAAATATGAAGAAATTGTCTATAAATTACGCATTTAAGGCAATATGGACAGAATACATTGTCCAAAGTTGTCCAAATATTAATTTGTGTGATTCTAGGCTTTAGGTTGAGCCATTGATTTACTATCTAAAAGTAGTTGCTCGGGTGAGTACCCACCAACCATCTCGTCTTCAATAACGAAACCACGACCACCACAAGTTTGACACTCATAGGTAAAACTTTCTACCATACCTTCGCTTAAACGCTTGCGAGTCATTTGAACTAACCCAAGTTCTGTAACTTCAAAGACTTGAGTACGTGTCTTATCTCTTGCTAATGCTTCACGTAAAGTTTCAGTCAATTTAATTCGATTTTTTTCTATCTCCATATCGATGAAGTCAATTACTATGATTCCGCCGATGTCTCTGAGTCTTAATTGATGAGCGATCTCATGTGCCGCTTCAATATTATTATCAAATACGGTTTCTTCTAGATTGGTAGTACCAACATTTTTTCCGGTATTAACATCGATTACTGTAAGAGCCTCTGTGCGTTCAATGATTAATGAGCCACCACTTGGTAACCAAACCTTACGATCAAGACCTTTTACCAATTGTTCAGTTATATGATATCGTTCAAATAATTCTAATTTCTTTTTGTCTTGATAAAATTCGACTCGTTCTGTAAGCTCAGGCATAATTGCTTCAACATATTTTTTAATTTCATTGTGTAATTCTTCATTATCAACAACTATTGCTCGATATTCACGATTGAATTCTTCACGTATCATTCGCATAACTAAATCAGGTTCTTTATATAATAAAGTAGGTTTTTTTGATTTAGCAGCGCGTACACTTAATTCTTTAATTTGTGACCATTGATCAACTAATCTCAGCATGTCACGTCGAAGTTCATCGTCAGTCGCGCCTTCTGCAGCTGTTCGCACAATTAAACCAGCATCATCTGGACGAATAGCATCTAATATTCTTCGAAGCCTTCTTCTTTCATCGTCAGGCAATCGTTTTGAAATTCCATATGTTGTTGGCTGGTTGGGTATAAGTACAACGAATCTACCAGCTAATGAAACTTCTTGAGTTAACCTTGCTCCTTTATGCATAATAGGGTTCTTCGTTACTTGAACCATAGTCATCTGATTATTTTTTAAGATATTTTCTATACGAATTGAAGAATTATTCGATCTTGAATGTGAACGACCTCTTGAATGCTGTTCGCCATCAGAATCGCCACCATGTTCTTCATCTAATACTAAATCCGCACGATAAAGTACTGCATTTTTTGGGGTACCAATATCTACAAAGGCAGCTTCCATTCCAGGTAAAACATTTTGTACCTTTCCTAAATATATGTTTCCATCAATTGATGTAGTTTCGTCAATATCAGGTCTAGCTACATAGTGCTCGGTAAGAATTCTTCCTTCGGTTATAGCTAATTGTGTATTACCTTTTTTGTCAACATGAGCATACATTGTATAACGTCCCGTTGGTTTACCCTTACGAGATTGCCCACGGCGAGCTTTTAGAGTTTTTTTATCTAGTTTTACTGCATCATCATCGCCTAAATCAGCTTCAATATAAGATAAATTTGATTCACTTCTTGGGGAATCTGACCGCAATTTTTTGTGAGATCTCGAAGATTCCTTTTTCGTAACATCTTTTTGTGTTCTTTTACGAGATGTTTTCTCGTTTGCAGAATTTTTCTTAGTTTCACGATCTTTTATATCAGCATTAACTTGGTTAACGAAAGACGGTGGAATACTTGAACCTATTGTTGGCTTTGGAATTACTTTCGGCTTTATTTCTTCCGATTCAGTAGCTGTATCTGGCGCTGATGTACGTCTTCTTCTTGATATTTTAGCCTCAGTACTTTTAGCCTTTGATTGAGCTTGCGGCTCTGAACCAGCAATTGATTCATCTATTGCTTCTATTTTTGCTTCAGCAGCTATATCTTCATTGGTAAAAGCTCTGTCGTTGTCATCTTCGCTCGTTGTGAGTGTTGTTCTGCGACGTCGTCTAGGTACTTGAGTTTCTAATATTTTCTCTGTTGTTGTATTTGGTGAGTTAAATTCTGCGTCACCGGATTGTATATTGTCGGACATTTTAAACCTTTAATTTGATTTTCCACTTTTGCATTTGCATAGTGGCGTTGCAATTTTGCAACTTGATTTTGAATTTTAAAAAAGTGATCTATACATAAACATAATGAGGCAATTATTATCAATAAAAATGTTATATTTGCTATGTTCATGGTGTTTATCTTTCGTAGTTCATTTTATAAGAGCTGATTTATAGTGCTGTCTCAATTTTTCGACTAAAACACAAATGGCTTTCATAAGCGAGCTATTAACCATATTACTCGACAGTCGATACGCAGGACTAAAGTTTAGGTCTTGTTTTAGCTAAACAAAAAGCTATTATCCCTGTATAATGGCGGTATTTAGAAATTAAAATTTTTTCTAAAGGTTTGGTCGAAAACAGACGATATAGATAGAATTGGAGTGAAAATTCCAACACAAGTTTATTAAACTTTAATTAAAATTAATTTTTATAGAAGCATATTCAGAATTAAAATCGTCAATGTTAATTCGTACTTGTAATTCCCAATTTCCTGGTGAAGGTATAAAAGAATTTGTTGATATAAAGTGATTCAATCCCAAAAATCTTAAATCTACAGGCAATTTGTCTATTTTCGCGTCCGGATTAGACCACGATAGTACCGCAATTTTTTCTTGCAACGTATTAATGCCTACCCCTACCTGTTTAGGCGTACCATTTTTGTTTAAAACATAAACATGAATTTCGTTAGGACCAAATTTTGTTTGGTCGACTGTAATTTCAATAATAGATTTTTTTGTCACCACTTGTTTTGTTACAGAAGCATTATAAGAGATTCTTGCTGGCACAGCATTTACCAATACAGAAGTCGTAGACATCACAAATATTAAAACTAAACATTCAAAATAAATATATTTAAGAATCCGTTTCTTTATTCTTGTATCATCTGATATGTTGGCCTCTTGTTTCAGAATCATTCTCGTGAACTTTCTAGTATAAACCGCGGTTAATATTAACAATATATACATGGCCATTTTAGCTAAAACTAATTTTCCATAAAATGTATTTATTGCAACTTCAACATTTCCTATTTGTCTCCAAGCAGCAAAAATACCAGTAACTAATATTGCAATAACGCAATACAATGCAATTGTTGAAAATTTTCGAAGTATTTCTTTATAATTCGCCTTCTTTAATAATATAGGCAACGCCAATAATCCGCCAAACCATATGCTGGCAGCTAAGACATGAATAATGTCGAATATAAAAGCAATCTGTTGGTATTCACCTGACGAAGCATGGCCTGCTAGTGCGATTGTTAACAATATAGATAAGGCCAATATTGGTAAAATAAATTTTGTAAATATTTTGATATTCAATTTCCATAAAACTGCGAGCAAAATGAATAGAACAGCACGTATTGCATAAAGTGTTCCTATACGCGTATCTATTTCTTGGAAAATTATAGTTGATGAGAATACTTTACTAATAGAAAAACTGCCCTCGGCGGCTGCTTGAATTCCAATGCTCAAGATTGATGATGTTATCCCAAAAATAGTTGCTAAATAGAACAGAATATTTAGCTGCTTATTTTTTATATCATCAAAAATAAAAACTCGAAATACAATTAAAAAAATGGTCAGTGCAATCGATATATATAGAATAAATTGCAGGATATTTCTTGTAAAATCCAAATATGTTGGTGTTTTTTTAGATTCTAATAATTTTGAAATCTGATTATCATCAACATTTTGTATCACTTTTTTTCCCACTGAAAATGATATTGCACCTTTGATAACATGTGAATCTTCTGAAACTATTGAATAGACAACAACATAATGACCATCTTTGAGTTTCGGAATTTCGACAATCATTGAATTTCCAGTTTTCTCTACTTTTGGCATTTTCGTTTTGATTTGTTTTGAATCGCTATCTAATAACCTAAATGAGTCAAAACTTAAATTTATTTTGTCGCTAAATGATATTTCAATGTTCTTTGGTGATTCTTTTAATACAGCACCGTTAGTAGGATTGCTAGATGTGAATTCGCTATGTGCATAAGCAGGAATGGACTGAACCACTATTATGCAAAAAAATACAATAGTGCTTAGATAGATTGAAATTGAGCGATGCTTATGGATTGTTAAGATATATAATCTTAACAATCCATATGGTAGATCCCGAATTATTTATTAATATTTCTGCATTTAAAAAATTATTGGCTAATATACAATTAATATGACTACAGAATCAGTTAATGCACTAAGACAAATATTTCCAAATAGTATTGAATCAATAGATATAGAAACTGCATTTGCGATAAATGTATCAGATGCTGTCAAAAAATTTCTACGTTTAAATATGGTTACTAGTATTGACGGAGCTATTTCGCTAAGTGGTACAGCAAGAGGATTAAGTAGTGATATTGATAGGAAAGTTTTCCATATACTGAGAAGCTTGTCCGATGTTATTCTGGTAGGTGCAGGTACTATGCGAACAGAAAAATACGGACCAGTTTCCCTGACTAAAAAAGAGATTATAAACAGAAGAGAAAGTAAGCAAATTTCTATACCACCAATTGCTGTAATATCTAATAGCGGTAAGTTTAATTTTGAAACAGACTTTTTCACCAAGGCAATTACTAAACCTATATTATTAACTACAGAAATTGGATCTAAATCTGCATTAAAAGCAAATAGTCTCGCTGATATTTATGTCTGCGGCAAAGTAGAAGTTGACCTAAATATTGCAGTAGATACGCTAGTGAAGTTAGGTCACAAAAATATTTTATGTGAGGGAGGCCCTTCTTTAAACACAAGTTTATTAAATGAGGATTTAATAGATGAATTATGTTTGACGATAACACCAAAGATTGTTGGCGGAAATGGTAAACGACTTTTTGATGGCCTCAATATAGATATACCTATCGGATTTGAATACAGAAATATATTTTTAGAACAAGAACAACTATTCTTTAGATTGACTAAGGCTAGAAGCCAAGTTTAAACATACTCATCTCTATGATTTACAGGAAGTGCAATCTCAACTTCACTATATATTACAATAAATGTTCTTCATTCAAAACACAATATCCTTACATAGTTTGTGGCTATATATTATTTCATACCAGGGCTTATTGAAGATTAAATCATTTAATAAAAAGTAACTACTTAAAGTGAAAATTGTTAGAAATATAACTTTAAAAGTTATATGAACATGTTCTAATAGTACTGTCAATAAACATACAGAAAGGTTCTCAATGGGAGAGGTAATAGATAAAGCCAAATCAGCATATGATGATGCAAAAGATAAGGTAGACGACAAATTACACGAAATGAAAGGTGAAATTAAAAATGAGAAACGTCACCTCGAAGAGGAAGCTGAAGAAAATAAAGACAAGTAGATAGATAAGTAGATATTGTGGGTCTATCTATCTTAAATACTTCTAAGATAGATAGACCCACTACTTATTGGTAAACCCAGCTTTTATATACATATTAAGATTTAGTTAAGATATTGGTTAATTTACATCTAATTGTTAAGAATATTACAGAAAAAGATCATCATTAAGATAAGATTAAAACAAACAGAAATACAGAGGAACAACTTATGACAAAGATAATATCAAGATTTTTTAAGTTTTTATTTAAAACTGCGATCATTGCAGCTCTAACAAGATGGGGACTTTTACTTGCGAAAAAAATCAATACAAAAGAGTCTCGCAATAAAATTGACGAGTTAATTGACGAAAAAGCTGAAGTTGCGAAAGACTTGGCTAAGAGTGGAGCTCATAAATCGTTTGATAAATTGGATGAAGTAGTAGGAAAAGCTGATGAAATCGAGACTAAAGGAAAATTGATCACAAAAGATTTCACCTCTAAAAACAAAGATTTAAAAAAGGAATTAGTTGACAAAATAACTAAATTCAAAAATAGCTGATTAGATTTATATAAATAGCTCCACTTAAAACACAGATTAAATCTGCTATATATTGCTGAAAATAAACTTATCAAGAGTTAGCATATATAAATGCCGAATTTAGACCCAGTTTTAGAAGAGATGATTTCTTCTTTTCCTTTAAAGAAGGTTGCGCGAGGTCGTACAATTATTTATCAGGGTGAAATACCTAGATCTTCTTATATAGTTGTAAATGGAACGGTAAGGATCTATTCATTAAATACACGTGGAGATGAAAGTAATATCTCATTCATTTCAACAGGTAACATATTCCCTGTTGAAGTAGTTTTTGAAAAAAATACTTCTTGTCTTCATTACTACGAAGCAACGAGCGACGTAGAAATTGCAGTAATACCAACAGAAATTCTTAGAAAAGAATTTAATAACAATATAAAATTATCTAACATTATATTAGATAGCATAGCTACACAATATGTAGGTGCAAAAATTCATATACAGGCCTTAGAACAGACACGCGCACAAGATAAAATACTGAGGATCCTGCAATACTTAGTTTTGAGATTTGGCGAAAAAAATAAAGCTGGTAATTGGCTTATTGTGCTTCGGCTCAAGCAACATGACATTGCAAATATGGTAGGAGTAGCAAGAGAAACAGCTGCAACTGAATTGGGGAAATTAAAAAAACTAAATATTATTGAATACGATTCATTCCACTATACCGTTGATATAAAAGCACTATCGGACTTAATAGGAACTGAGGAATGGAAAGATATTGAGATCTCTTAACTTACTTCTATATCCAATTCTTCTTCTACTAATTTAACAAGCTGTTTAGGCGACAACATTGCTTTAAGCACATACCGACTCGCACCTAATTCAAATGCTTCTTGTATTTCATCATTTAAATCAAAATTTGTAAATATTATTATTTTAGTATTCGGAAGATTGTTAGCAATATTGGATTCTTTTAAAAATTCCACTCCACCCATCTTTGCCATTCGCAAATCTAGTAGAACTAGATCAGGGGTAAATTTATCTAACAATTTGATAGCTTCTAGTCCATCTTTTGCAGAAGACACATCTAAGCCCTCTTTCCTTAAAACAATACTATAGGTATTGTTTAAATCGACATCATCTTCGACTACTAGAATTTTTTTATTTGAACTATCAACTAGCATTTGTTGTCCCATCGGCTTCTTTAGGTAAACATACTTTAAATGTCGATCCTTCACCAATAACAGATTCTACTTCAATTGTTCCACCGTGAAGGTTGACGATCAATTTGCTAATATACAAACCAATCCCTGTGCCACTTATGTTAGTAGTTAAATCATTATCAATTCTATTAAATAATACAAACAGATTATCAAGGTCTTCGCTTTCGATACCTATTCCATAGTCCCTTATTGCAACACAAAACTCTTCTTGTGATTCCGATATTTCTATGTCAATATTTGTGCTGGTAGATGAATATTTAGCTGCATTTGTAACTAAATTTTCTATGACCATCCTCATATATAATGGATCTACATCTGCGAATATTTTTGACTCTTTTGGTTTTACTGTTACATCCATGTCTGAGAGTAAAAGGGTTTGATCTAATATAACGTCATTTGCCAAAGATATTAAATCGACCTGTATTTTCTTTAATGTAACACTATTATTATCAAGTTTTGATAAGTTTAAAATTTGATTTACTACAGCTAATTGTCGTTCATTGGATTCATTTGCCTTTGTCAACATCATTTCCTGTTCTTTAGTTATATCTCCTACATAACCTTCTAGCACGAGCCCTAAATACTGCTTAACGCTGGTTGCTGGTGTTCTCAGTTGATGTGATGCAAGCGATATCAGGTCTTCTTTTGCTGAATCAATATCTAATTGTTTTTCTAATTCAATTTCTCTTGATTTAGACTTAATGACAAATAATAAAAATAGTGAAATCAAAAGCGAGAGTACAAAACCAAGAATCAACAGGGTACCCGATTGATTATTAGAATTGGAACTAGTATTCGTGTTAGCTCTTAAATCTATTAGCCACGAGCGTCCGCCAATATTAAATGTTTTGAGATAATCATCAGTAGTATTTTTATCATATATGCCATAGAGTAATTTTGATTTATCGATAATTTTACTGTCATAAACACTTACATTTATATTAGGATCGATAGCAGCTACAACATTTCTTATCATCGAAGATGCTCGTATTGTTGCAAAAACATAGCCTGTAATATTTGCAGATATTTGATTGCTTGAAGAATATATTGGAGAAATATAAACAATACTCGACTGGGAGTCGTTATCTTTATATCCAGTAAAAGATGTTAAACCTGAAAAAGTTGGTTTTGATTCTTTATTTGCTTTTTCTAATAATTCTGAGAATTTTTTGTCAGAGAATAAATTTAAACCTAGAATATTAGAGCGCTTATACTTATCGGCAATTGATTTTATGAATAATACGGGTGCATATTTTTCTTGTTTACTTGAAGGGTAAATTGTAAAATTTGGATCAATCGTTTGTCTCATTATCGCTAGTATTGGCTCTAATTCTTCACTATCAATCAAAGCAATATAACCTATTGAATCAATACTTGAATATCTTTGAGAGATCTTTAATGAATCCAAATATTTTGAGAATCTGTCCGAATTAAAATCATAGTTAGATGTAAAAGACATCGTGCCATGCAATATTTCTTCTATTGCTGTAGTTTTTGTTCTAATTCCAGACTCAAGAGAATTTGTTATTTCTTTTTGTTGAGTCTCTGTTCTTTGAAAAGTTTTATCCCGAGATTCATTCCAGGTGACATATGTAGCTGTTAATCCTAAAATAAAAATAATCACAGATGCAATAATTGGTGAACTTACCTTTGACTTGAATTTCAAGTATTTTCTCCTTAAACAATAAAGACCATAGCATCTTAAATTTTATATAGATAAAACCTATAAAACAAAAGATCAGTATAGAATTGCCTTATTTATACTATAGATACAAAAAGTTGATTATTGCACACAAAAATAAGCACACTAGTGGACATATCTAATATAGATAAGTATGATATATGTATATTCTCCCTACCTAACGGAAGGTCAGTCATGATAAACGACACAAAATCAATCTCAAGTGAATTCAAAGGCGTAGGCACACGAAAAGTTGGAACACTTAAGCCAGCTATAAATGCAATACCAAAAGAATGTTTTGAACGATCAAACCTTAAAGGTTCATTGATTGTCATACGAGCTTTAGTTCTATGGTTAGTATCTTTAGTAATCCTATTTTCTAGTGATAATATCTTTATACTTTTGCCAAGTCTTGTTTTCAGCTCATTTACACTTGCTGGAATGTTCGTCGTTGGTCATGATTGTGCTCACAACTCTCTTTTGAACTCAAAAAAAGCTAATAAAATTATTGGACGGCTACTCTTTTTGCCAGAACTGCACTCTTATGAAGCTTGGCTATTAGGTCACAACAGAATTCACCATGGTCACACTGTGCGTGAACAAATGGATTTTGTATGGATGCCTTCAACAATAGAAGAATATTCACAAATGAATAAGTATAAGAAATTTCAGCATCGCATTGAATGGAGTTTTTTAGGATCAGGTTTTTATTATATTAGAAACGTCTGGTGGAATAAAATGATTTCGTTCACTCCCCCAGAAAGATATAAATTACGCATTCAAAAAGATGTTCGTCTTGTTGGAATTTTTGGTACGATTTCCGTATTCACACTTATAACATATGGATTTTTCCACTATGGGTCAATATTAGGAGCAATTTGGATGCTAACTAAAATTATCGCAATTCCGTGGTTTGGATTTATGTCAATTATTGGATGGACTGTTTATGTACAACATATTGCACCAGATATTAAATGGTGGCCAAGAAGTGAATGGGATAGCTTTAAAGGACAAGTTGAAGGAACCACGATACTTAAATGTCAGCCACTGGTTAATTGGTTATTTTTTCATAACATTTTTGTTCATGTACCTCACCATGTTGATATGAGAATACCTTGTTATCATTTACCACAAGCAGGTGATGCTTTAGTTGAATTATACCCAGACATAAAATCGAGAAAACTTAAATTTAACGATTATTTCTCTACAACTTCTAAATGTAAGCTTTATGATTTCGAGAATCACACTTGGCATAATTATGATGGAAAAATAACTGGTTAAATTTAAATAGAAATGATTTCAAACAACGAATACTATGAGCTAACTATTGAACACCGCAATCAACATAAGTGTGGCGGATATCCTTTCGAAAATGGACAATTTTTAACTGATATAGTTCAAGAGTTAAGATCAGAAAATATTTTAGAGATAGGCACATCAATTGGGTATTCGACAAATTGTTTTGCACGAGCTTTTGACACTGTAAAAATAACAACAATAGACAAAGATAAAACACATTGTGAACTAGCTACAAAAAACTTTAAAGAAAACAATGTTATCGATCAGGTAGAGATCCTATTTGGTGTTTCAGGAAAAATAATAAAAGATTTAAAAATTGATAACAAGAAATACGATATCATTTTTTTCGACGGGTTCAGCCCAAACCCTGATGAAGTGGATGATTATATTGAACTTCTGAATAATTCAGGGTTATTAATTACAACAAATTTAGAATTACCGAGCAAGATATATCGAGTGGATGAATATTTAGATAAAATACTCAAACTTGGATCAACAACTATACGTTTTGGAGACATTGCGTTCTCATCTAAGGATAAAACAAAGTTGGAAATCTGCAAAAAACTCTGGGGAAGCACTTAATACCCATTAAACAAATAGTGCTCCTATTATTCTGTTATAAAGCCACCACGTTGATGCTCCCAAAGAGAAGAATATATACCATTATTGCCTACTAATTCGACATGAGTGCCTTGTTCTGCAATTTTTCCACCGTCAAGAACAACTATACGATTCATATTTAGCAATGTACTCAATCGGTGTGCAACTACAATTGTGGTTCTTGACGACATTAAATTAGCGAATGCTTCTTGCACAAAATATTCAGATTCTGAATCCAGAGCTGATGTAGCTTCATCTAAAATTAAAATAGGAGCATTTTTTAGCATGGCGCGAGCTATAGCAATTCTTTGGCGTTGACCACCAGACAAATTTACACCTCGCTCACCAACAATTGAATTCAAGCCCAAGGGTAAATCATCAATGAATTCTTTACAGTGCGAACGTATGAGCACTTGATTTATCAGATCATTACTAACTTGCTCACAACTATAGGTAATATTTTCGAATACAGTTCTGTGAAATAGCATTGGTTCTTGAGCAACGTAAGAAATATTTCTTCTTAATGATTCTTGAGTAATACCGTAAATACTTTTACCATCTATCAGAATATCGCCTGAGATTGGATCGATAAAACGCATAATTAATTTAACTAATGTAGATTTCCCTGCACCAGATTTTCCTACAAATCCAACACGCTCACCTTTTGATATAACAATATTTAATTCATCAAAAACATCGTTATTAGCATTCGGATATTTAAAAGTAATATCTTTTAGAACTATCTCACCATTAATAATACCGATGTCATGAGCATTAGATTTATCTGCAACTGCAATTTTCTCTTGCAATATTGGCACCATGGGAGCAGCTTCACCAAAAGCAACAGTTAGCTCATATATGGCATCACCCATACTCCAAAGGCCTTCAGTGAATGCAAGTGTCAAAGTTGTAGCTAAAAATATATTCGTCGCACCACTAACATTACCAATTGCTAAAATCACAGCAAATAATATGCTTAGTATTCTTAAAGATCGATTTATAGAATTGATTATTAGAGCATCAACAATAAGTACCCTTTTAGCAAACTTCTTATTAAGTAATACCCATTTGTCTCCTAAAGAACTCACATTGCTTTGTTCAATATCTTCATTTGATTCAGCCTTGACTGCTGCAATATTACTTATACCATCTGCAATTGCACCGTATAGTTTCGACGAGGCATCAGATGCATCGGCGCTCAATGCCATTTGATGAGGTAAAAAGTTTAAATATAGAGTTAAATATATAGCTCCAATAATTACCATAGCTAAAAAATAAATAGGCATTATAGGGATAAGAATTATACCTGTTCCAATAAAAACAACAATATTAGATAAAATAGGAAAAACGAATATTCCGCTAGTCCTACCAAAACAGTCAGAACATTTAGAAATCAGATTTATAGTAACACCAACAAATTTAGATTGATGGAAATAAGCTGGTTGCTCTAAAAGGCGATTATATATTTCCTTAATTAATGCCCTGCGCGAAATGGCATCAAATCTCTCCTCTAGGTATGTAGCAATTCTTCTTGCAATTAAAGCAATCAGCTCAAGAATAGCCAATAAAATAATTAGTTTTACATAAGGATCAATTGTTTCTATTTCTTTACGTTTTGAAATATCTTTTAAAATTTTAGCAATTATAAAAAGATAAGCCAATTGTTGCATTGCAATAGCAAAAATTTGTAATACTACCGCTGTCCAAAAAAATGAGCGTTTTTCTTTAGAATTCTCTAAAAAAAGTTTAAATATAAATGCCCTTTGGGCTTTTGATGCAACTTCTAATTTTCTTTTATCAACATTATTCGATCTACTCATTAATCTAGTTTAAACGAATGCAAAGATATCTTCCATATATTAAAACAGAGAATCAGTTTTCTCAATAAGACTTGCTCCTTCTAAGTATGACTTATTTACCAATGTTGACACTGTATATGCTTCAATATTTTTGTCACTTGATCTTTGAATTATTGAGAGTAGATCATCTTGGCTTGCTTCTGGTTTAAGCCAATTTAGAGCAGAATCAACATCAATAAAAGCTGGTCTCCTATGATGAATTTCACGCATTTTAGAATCTGCTTCTATAGTGATAATAGCACTTGAGTTGGTTTGTAGCTCATATAGTCCAGCTAAAAACATAGGCGAAGAATTAGAATTATGAATGAAATATGGATATTTTTTCATAGTTGTCCCTGCATATCCAGACTGTTTCCACTCATAATATCCATCTGCTAATACAATACATCTTGATTTCTTAAAAGCTTCGCGAAAAGTAGGTTTAGTAGTCATAGTTTCTCCACGAGCATTAAAACATTTAGCACCGAAAGAATCATCTTTTGCCCAATGAGGGACCAACCCCCATTTAAACATATTGATCTCTAGACCTTCTTCATCTCGCGAATTAGTTATAGCAAAAATGTTTGCACCAGGAGCAACATTATAACGAGGGATGAAACTGTTTTTAAAAGCATTCTTTATAGATATATCGCCTAACGCTCCAGTTGATTGCAGATAGTCAATAAAGTCAGCAGGCGTAGACGACATAACCAAGCGACCACACATAGCTATCTACTCAAATCTATGAATATAGACATTATTAACCAAGCCAATAGATAAAAACATTAACAGAATCGACGAACCACCATAGCTAATAAATGGCAAAGGTATACCAGTAATAGGCATAATCCCCATTGTCATACCAATATTTTCAAATATATGAAAAACAAACATAGACACGACCCCTATACAAATAAAAGTACCAGCCGAATCTGGAGCAGCACGTGAGATACGCCAAATCCGCCAAGCTACTATCCCAAATAGGGAGATTACACTGACAGATCCGACGAAACCTAGTTCCTCGCCTATTGCAGTAAAAATAAAATCGGTATGTTGTTCTGGGACATAATTTAATTTTGTCTGATCACCTTGAAATATTCCTTGTCCCAAAAATCCACCATTACCGATAGCGGTTTTAGACTGATCAAGATTATAGGCTGACCCTTGTGATTCACGAGATGCATTGGCACCACTCCCTTGGTCCAAGAAAACAGTAAGTCGATTAATTTGGTATTGTTTAAGAACGCCTAATTGTAATACACCGACAACACCAATAAAACCTATAAAAGCCATCAGTACTAAGAATCTACCCCTTGTGCCAGCGACACATAACATACCAATAAGCACGACTACCATTACCATTGCTGTACCTAAGTCAGGTTGCATTAAAACTAAGCCCACAGGAAGAAGACCTACAATCATTGTTTTTATCAGCGCACTAAAATGAAATTGTTCATGTTGAGAAATATAACTACCCAATGCAATAATTAGAAAGAATTTAGAGAACTCGCTGGGTTGAAGTTGGAAACCGCCAGGTAAAGCGAACCAGCCTTGAGTTCCATTAGAAGATGAACCTATGCCTGGTACTAACACTAACCCTAAAGCTCCAATAATTGCTATATATAATAAAGGAGACATGTCTCTTAATTTTCGATAGTCGAATAACATAACAAGAACCATCAAGATTGATCCAAGAATCACAAATGCTACTTGGCGTTCTAAATAATATGTAGAATCTAGACCTTGACTAAGTGCTCTAGCTTTCGAAGCAGAATATACCATCACGCAACCCAAAATCGATAAGGCTCCGACAGATCCTAATAATAATAGATCTACATATTTCCATTCTTTAGAAATCATTTGTTTTTTTGCTTTAGCAAAAGATCCAACTATTGTTGACATTATCTTGATCCTCCAGCATCAACAGTTACATAACCAGTATTGCTTATTGGTAATGCGTATGCTCCTTCTAATGTTCTTCTAACAATAGGAGCAGCGGTTGACGCACCAAATCCTGCTTGTTCTACAATGCTAACGCAAACGAACGTAGGGTTATCCACTGGCGAAAAACCTACAAATAATGAGGTATCTTGTTTACCTTGGACTTCAGCTGTACCAGTTTTACCACCAACAGATATGGTGTTTGGCCAACCCAGAAATGCTTGGTGCGCAGTACCCTTTTCATTATTAACCGCTCCAAAAAATCCTTGTTTGATAGATTCTACATAAGTAGGATTTAAATCTATAGTTCCATTTTTTACTGAGGCAAGAAAGGTGGATTTATAATTACCATTCTTATCAAACTTTCGGATCTCCTGAACAAGTTGTGGTTGATATAACTTTCCATCATTTAAAAAAGCGCCGTAAGCTGTTGCAAGTTGAATTGGTGTAGCTAAATTATCTCCTTGACCAATGGCTGCAAAAACATTTTCACCTGGCAACCATTCTGCATAAGGGAATGCAGCAGGATTTTCTTTATGAACTTTAGCTTTCCACTCTTGATCTGCAATACGTCCAATAGATTCGTTACCAATAGTGATACCTGTCTTTTTTCCAAATCCAAATTCTCTAGCAGTATCTTGAATGGCATCACCTTTAGGGTCCTTTTTATATTGCATGGACCATAATTTAGAACCGATATTATAAAAATATGTATCTGATGAAACGGTGATTGCTGTAGGTAGATTTATTGTGCCATTGGATTCTTTTCCAGCATTATAAAATGTTACATCAGAAACTTTTAATGACCCTGTATCATCAAATGAAGATGTTGGTGTAATAATTCCAGACTTTAAACCCGCTAAAGCTGAAATGAGTTTAAATGTAGAACCTGGTGCATACTGGCCTTGTGTTGCCCAATTATTTAGTGGTAGCCCACTGTCCGGTGCGGTTAATTCTTGATATGCCTGTGTAGAAATACCACCTACGAATGCAGATGGATCATATGTTGGATAGCTTGCCATAGCTTTAACTTTTCCAGTATTAGGATCTATTAAAGTTACTGAACCACTAGGTGCTTTAAATGTTTCAAATTTATCTTTAGTATTTTTATCTTGTACTTTTCTAGTCAGATCAATTTGATCTGCCAAAGATTGTTCTGCATTTTTTTGTATATCGACATCTAACGATAAGATTATGTCATCACCAGGAATTGGAGGAGTATAAGAAACCGTTTTTAATACGGAACCATTTTTATCTACTTGCACTTTTGATTTAGCAGGTGTCCCTCTAAGTTCTTTTTCATATGCTAATTCAATTCCAGATTTACCTATAATTTCACCCAGCTGGTATCCATTTTTTCTTTTACCTAATTCAACATCATTTATTTCTCCTACATAGCCAATCACATGAGGCGCAACATTTCCTTGAGGATAGCGTCTTATAGGAAGAGGCACTGCATCAACACCAGTAAATTCTTCTTGATGTTCTTTAATATATTGTATTTTGTCAATATCAACGTCATATGCAACTGGAACTGGTTTGTATTGAGAAATTCTTTGATCTGCTATGCGTTTTTCAATATCTTTACGATCCACATTTAAAACAATTGATAATTTCTCTATTACTTTTGCTCTAGTTTTTTTGTCTTTAAGTTCTAAACGCTCGACAACTATTGATCGTGAGATTCGGTTGTCAACTAAAACAACACCATTTACATCTAGAATCCGTCCCCTTGGTGCTTCGCTTTGAACTGTTCTATATTGATTTTTTGATGCAACTTGTTTGTATTCATCACCATTGGCTATCTGTAAATACCAAAGCCTCGATACTAAAGTCAAAAATATTGCGATTATTACAACACCTACAATACCTATTCTTTTATCTCTAATCTGATCAGTCATTTATATAATCAACCTACCTATTTTTCCAAGCAGGAGCACCAATAAAGTTTTTTGTAATAGCAAAAATAAATGGGGATGCAATAACATTCAATAGTGAGCTTACAACAATCAAGTACGCACTATGTAAACTAAATAACTCTTCAAAGCCAACCATTATTGAAAATAAGACATACAAAGTATTACCTGTAAAAGAGATAATAAATGTTAATAATGGGATAGCTAAAGGTGTTGGTCTCATCATTCCGGTTTGTGCAACTCCAACAATAATTGCACATATCAACATAGACAATGCACTAATTCCAATTGGTGTCGAATAAAAGAAATCGCTTCCCAAACCTGCAAAGAAACCAAAGACCATCCCAGTATTTGCACCACAATAATATGCAACAGCGGCTGTAGCAACATATCCAAATGTCGGCGATGAGTCGAAAACCTTCCAAGAAGAAAATACCGTTGTTTCTAATAATAAACCTAATACCACGAGAATACCTATAGAAAGCCATCTAAAAAATGGTGAACGATCGGTGTTTATATCTGCAGCTAAAGGATCAATAGAAAAATTCTTTCTAGCTCTGCCTATTCGACTTTCATTTGAGGAATTTGTCATTAAATCTAGGCGTGACATATCATCATTTTCTTGAATCTGATGTATGAAGAACGGAGACAACGCTTACTTGAGATAAATCAACTATCGGAGTAACTACAATTTTATTAGCAAGACCACTAGGATCTTTTCCAACAGATTTAACTGTACCTACAGGCAAATTAACAGGAAAACGTCCACCTTGCAAACCACTTGTAACTAACAAATCGCCTTTTTTAATGTCAGCATCTGGATCAACAAAATTAAGATCTAGTTCATTATTGGATGCATGTCCTTGAAAAATTCCAACAATAGATGATCGAGAATCTCTAACACCCACACCTGAAGAAGCATCTCCTAAAAGAAGCACTGTAGATCTAGAAGATGATGTTTCAATGATACGTCCGACTAACCCGTTACCTTCAATAACAGCATCACCAACTACTATGCCATCATTTTTTCCTTTATCAATTTGTATTGTTAATTCGAAATTTGAAGGAGCACCAGTTACGACGCGAGCGGTTGTTTTATCTGCACGAACAATTGAATTTAATTTCAATAATTTAGTTAATTTTTCATTCTCACTAACTGCGGCAACATATTGTTGATTTTTAGTTTTTTCTTCTGAAAGATCTTTTTTCAATTTTCTATTCTCGTCTTTTAGATCAGACGCATTGGTGATTCCATCAAAAAAATCTCCAATAGGGGTAGTAATTACTCCTACTCCTTTTTGCAAAGGAGAAAAAATTTCTCTCATAGTTGAACGGACGAAATTAAGAGGCTGAGATCCGGTGACGTCTACAGCGATTAGAGTTAGTGCAGTTATGCACAAAAGCAATACGAGCCTTTTTTTCAATGCCATTTATAAGTATACCTTCATATATAAACACTAATTTTACAGTATTAATAAGATCGATACGACTTGGACGATTAATGTAAGTTAGACGAAATTAATACAGACTTGAGTACATCAAACTCTTCGAGACATTGTCCAGAGCCCACAACGACACTAAAAAGTGGGTTTTTAGCAATTATTATGGGCATTCCGGTTTCATCGGCTAGTCGCCTATCTAAACCATGTAATAATGCACCACCGCCAGTGATTACTATGCCTTTTTCCATGATATCTGCTGCTAATTCCGGCGGTGTCTTGTCTAGAGTTACTTTCAATGCATCAACAATAGCGCTAACCGGTTCCTCTATAGCTTCTCTAATTTCTACAGTCGAGCAAACAATAGTTTTTGGAAGCCCAGTTACTAAATCACGACCGCGAATTTCAGCATACTGTTCTTCGTCAAGTGGATAGGCACTAGCTAATCGCATTTTTATTTCTTCAGAAGTACGTTCACCAATAGCTAAAGAATACTCTTTTTTAATATAGGTAATAATTGCTTCATCTAATTCATCGCCACCCACACGTACTGATTCGCTAGAAACAATTCCGCCTAATGAAATAACAGCAACTTCAGTTGTACCGCCGCCTATATCAACAATCATATTTCCTGTAGGCTCATGAACAGGAAGTCCTGCACCAATTGCTGCAGCCATCGGCTCTTCAATTATGTATGCAGGCTTTCTTGCTCCAGCATATTCTGCAGCTTCTTGAACAGCACGTTGTTCAACACCTGTAATTCCACTTGGTACACAAATTACCATTCTTGGTTTTGCCCAACGACGCTGGTGAACTCGCTGAATAAAGTAGCGAAGCATCTTTTCACAAACATCAAAATCGGCAATCACACCATCTTTTAGTGGACGTATAGCTTGAATATGTCCTGGTGTTCTACCAATCATTCTTTTTGCTTCAGAACCAACTGCTAAAGGTCTGCCATCTCGAGTATTTATTGCAACAACACTTGGCTCGTTTAGCACTACTCCACGACCACGAACGTAAACAAGTGTATTTGCCGTGCCTAAATCAACAGCCATGTCTCGACCGACGATAGTAGATAGAATAGATTCAGACAATTTAAGAACTCCTTTAACCTACAAGATTAGGCTAAATAGTGAGTATTCGTCCAAACGAGAACTGTTTTGCCTATATAGTCAAGATCTATTTGAAGAAAATGCCTATTTCGCGTTCAGCAGATTCAGGCGAGTCTGATCCATGAATTAGATTTTCTGAAAATTCTATACCAAGATCACCTCTAATTGTTCCTGGTTCTGCTCCTGCTGGATCTGTTGTTCCTATGAGTGTACGCATAACTTTTTGAGCTTCTCGTCCCTCAACTTGAAGTATAACAACGGGACCACTCGCCATAAAGTCAACCATTCCTTCAAAAAATGGTTTCCCTTTATGTTCAACATAGTGTTCTTCAAGAGTTTCGTGATCTAATACCCGCATTTCCATTTTCGTTATGCTTAGGTTTTTTCGTTCTATACGAGTGATAATTTCACCTGTCAATTTACGCTTAACTGCATCTGGTTTTAATATTAAAAAAGTTTTATCTGTCATAGTATTTATCCTAGAGGAAAGACTCTTTAGCTCACACACCGAGCGAGTGATATGTAGATTTTAACTTGCAAAAAGCTTCTCACCAAGAAATGAGTCTTTTTCTATTCCTGGCAAAACAAAATAGAATCCTCCACCGTTTGGCTGAATATATTCTTCTAACAATTCTCCATTCAAACGTTTTTGAACTGCCAAGAAACCGTCATTAAGACTTTTTTGAAAACTAATAAATAGCAACCCTTGATCTAGATGCCCAGCACTATCGAAACCTCTAGAATAATTATAACCGCGACGTAAAATTATATTTTTCTCTGTTTCTTTTGTCCTAGGATTAGCAAGACGTATATGCGCATCAACTGAAATTTGATTACTATGTGGATTCTTGTGAAATACTGGTATATCATCTTCATTTTTTTTACCTATTGGTGCGCCAGTATGTTTATGTCTACCCATTATTACTTCTTGTTCATCAAGGCTTGTTCTATCCCAGTGCTCGACGAACATTCTTATCGATCTTACGGCCATATAGCTTCCACCAGCAGCCCATGTGGGCTCATCACTTGAGTCGTCTACCCATACCAAATTATTCATTGTTTTTGAGTCTTTAGGGTTTGGATTCGAAGTACCGTCTTTAAATCCGAGCAAATTCCTTGTACTAGTTTTACCAGATTCAAGAGTATTTGGTTGAACAAAACCTTGTTCTAACCATTTTAACACTAATGAATTTCTTGTCTTTCTCATTACTATTCTCAGAGCACGTAGACATGTTTCACTATGCTGTGCACATATTTGTATTACAAGATCACCATTAATTCTTTTTTTATCTAAACGATCATTCGGAAAGTTCTGCATTTCTATTAATTCTTTAGGTTTTTTTTCACTAATACCAAAACGGTCGTCAAATATTGATGCACCGACACCAAGCGTTATTGTAAGCTCGTCAACATCAGGAGATTCACCATTAACTAAATTATCGATAGGTGGATACTTTCTATCAACTTCTTCAATATTTTTACCTTGAGTTAGAGCTTCAATTTCTAAAGATAGGATTTTAAATATATCTTGTAGCGACTGTTTTCCAGTTGTTACAATATCGAATGAACACACAATTGCAGAGGCAGGCGCATCGTTGAGGATACCACTCTGATTTTTTCCATAAAACGGAATTATCTTATTTGAGAGCTTGTCAACTCCTATAGATTCACCATGGGCGCTTTCAATATTTACACCTATAGCAGCACCAGCAACACCAGCTCCTGCCACAGCTGCAATTGTTCCTATAAATTTTCTGCGCGAAAAATCTTTCGAGTTTTTATTATCTTTTGACAATTACTTTAGCCCTAAAACGCCTGGTAATTCTGCAAGCAATTCACTTGCAGAAGCAACATCTGCTTTGAATTGGTTTTTATCTTGTTCAGTTAACATTTTATAATTCTGGTATGTTCCATCAGTATTTCGATACTTATTTAGACGGTCAACGATTTTAGTATTTAATTCATCATACCTCTTAGCTAAATCTGATTTTACATCTAGCAGTGCTGGCCTCAAAAAGTCTACTATTGCTTTGCTGCCTTCAATATTTGCATTGAAATCGAATAAATCTGTTCCACTATACCGATCTTCTTCTCCTGTAATTTTTCCATTAGCAATTTCCTCCATTAAAATTTGAGGACCTTTAGCCATATCGAATGGATCAATATCTAACGCTTTTATTTCTATTGTTAGAGCCAATATGTCCCCATCTAATTTATCTGCTATTTGTGATATCCCATCAGTAGTATTTAATTCAAATATGCTATATTCAATTCGGTGGAACCCTGTAAATTCTGGGTCTGTTTCACTCAAGAAATCATCTACTCTTGAATCTATGACACCATCATATTTAGCAAATAATTCTGCAATAGGTTCAATTCTTTCCCATGGCTCTCGCGATGGTCCAAATGCTTGTTTTGCTGCTTCTATTTCGCCAGCACGTACTGCATCAGTTAAAGCTTTAACGCTGGTTTCTAGCAGAACTGTCTGCGCGATAACATAATCTTTATATTGAGCAGTTGCTTTTATAATATCTTCACTAGCTTTTGAATCTGTTGCGTTACTATTTTTCTCTACAGTTAATGTTGCTCTCTTGGCCTGTTTTCGACCACAGTAAATAACATATTCACCTTCGTCTAATTTAACTGTGAATTTTTTTGCAACACCAGAAATAATGTTTTCTGCTTCACCTTTAATTCGATCACCATCAAGTATTTCGAGTTCTCCGACATCACTGCCCTCATTCTTTGCGGTTACCTCAATTGAACCTGAAAGCGCAACATATTTATCTTGTGTGCAACCTTTGTCCGCATCAAAGCCTATCGAAATCGTATTTGAACCCGACGAGGTCTTTGTATCTGAGCATCCAACTAGAAATATAGACAATATTAAAATTGAAACGACAACTATCTTTTTCATTTTTTCCTTATTTAGTGACTTGTAAAACTTTTTCGGTTTTTAATTTTTGAATTTTAGAATTTGATGGTTTGAATGTATAAAATGCAAACAATGTGACAATAAGCACTGCGAAGAATACAAGTACTTCAGCTACAGCTGGTGAATCGCTATATCCAAAAAATGAGCCAAATATTGCTCCAAAAATTGAATTGTTTGGCAATACACTATGTATGTCATACGCCGATTGTTGCAAGGATGAAATAACGCCAGCCTCTGCAAATTTTCTAGTAGAAGTAGCAGCCAACCCAGAGGCAAATATGATTATTGCAATAGAGGTGAAGTGGAAAAATTTAGCAATGTTAATTTTTGATGATCTTTTGTAAATTAGAACACCAATTATTATTGCAACTATAAGACCTAATGCCGCTCCGAGAAAACTGAGGATGCTAGCTGATTCAGTTGCTGCAAATAAGAACAGTACGCTTTCGACACCTTCACGAAGTACAGCAAAGAATGCCATAGATATCAAAATCTTAGTTTGTGCACTATCGTCACTTTTCATTACTACTGAAAGCTTTTCCTCTAATTCACCTTTAATTTTACGTCCTGCTTTACGCATCCAAAATACCATCCAAATTAAAACACAAACCGCTGCTATTCCTATATAACCCTCAATAAGCTCTTGGTCGCGTTGCGGGAATTCCCTTTGTGCAAAATGAAAAAATGTACCCACTCCAACACAAATAACTGCCGCTAAAGCAATCCCTATATATAGGTATTTAAATAAATCCTGACGATTCATTTTCGCTAAAAATATTGCAATGATTGCAATGATTAGAGCAGCTTCAAGACCTTCGCGGAGCATTATTAAGAATGTTGCAAGCATATTTCACCTTCTGATTAGATATATCGAAAGTTAGGTTAGCCTAACATCGGGATAATAGTCAAACTCAGGAAAGAATAAAATCCCTTATTTCACCAACAACATACAAACTACCAGTAACTATTATATGATCATCATCGAAAGCAATACTTTGTGCAAATTCAATAGCTTCTATAGGAGAATTTTTCATAGAGATATTTTCTAATCCCATAGATTTGCCAATCTCTACTATTTCCCCAGGTTCCATCGCCTTTTCCGAATCAGCTGCACATGCTATAATTATATCCTCGTCTTCAATACCTAAAGAATCGATCATTGCATTTGCATCTTTTTCTTTTGTTAAACCTATGACAAATATCCTTCTAGGGGCAACAAATTCTTCGCTTAACGCAGAAGCCAATGCTTGCGCTCCAGGAACATTGTGAGCACCATCTAACATAATTAAAGGTTGACGAGAGATAATTTCCATACGGCCCGGAGAAGTAGCTTTATCAAATCCTTCACGAATGATTTCATCACCAAAACAATCATCGACAAAGCTTTCACAAGCAACTAGTGCAAGTAATGCATTTTCACCTTGATGAAAACCAAGCAGAGGCAAAAAAACATCTTCATAATAACCATAAGGTGTTTGCATTGTAAGTAATCGTCCACCAACTGCTTGATCATTTTTCAATAGTTTAAAATCTTCATCCACAACATAAATACGACAATTTTTTTCTAATGCAATACTTTTGAGCAACGAGACTAGTTCTTCGTCTTTTTCTCCAATAACTACTGTTGTATTTTCTTTGATAATCCCACTTTTTTCTAAAGCAATATCGTGAACATTATCACCTAGATATGCCATATGATCTAAACCAACATTAGTAATTACGCTAACTTTACTCTCACAAATATTAGTTGCATCATAAAGACCTCCCATACCAACTTCAATTATCCCCACGTCACTAGCTTGTGAATCCATTTCATAAAATCCAGCAGCAACCATGATTTCAAAATATGATGGAGAATCGGCACTTATAACATCGATCTCGGACTCTAATTTTTTGATTACATTTAATGAATTTTCAAGCTCAAAATCCGAAATAGGCTCAGAATTAATTGAAACACGTTCATTTAATTTTCCTAAATGAGGAGACGAAAGTAGTCCTGTTGAGAAACCTTTTATAGACATCAAAGATTCGGTAATTCTACAAGTGGATGTTTTGCCATTTGTTCCAGTTATATGAATTGCATCTATACCAAGCTGTGGATCGCCTAGATATTTACATAGCAATTTCATACGCTCTAGAGTAGGACGCGACGCTCTGCGAGATAACCCACTTGGGTTATCTTTCTCCATATTAGGTCGATTTTCAAGCCATTGTTCTAATTCTGGATCAATCATTTTTAAGACCTATCTGAAAACTGAATTCATTTGATTCAGACCAATTAATTGCATCAGCTTTAGATACATCTTTTAGATCTGGCTCTATCATATCCTTGAAACTGATATTACCTGGAACATCATTAATATTAAAAAATGCCAATTCCGTTTTTAAAGATACCTTCTGTGTAGTTTTAAACCCGCGTGGATGGACAGATAGTTCACTTAAATATCGATAAACAGATTTTAATTCATCTATTTCGATTTGATTATTATCTAAGTCTAAACTAAATCTAATAATTTCATCTTGAGATGGCCAGCTCTGTATATGTATTGACTCTCCACTTATCCACGAATATATCTCTTCGCTGGTAAAAGGAGTTATTGGTGCGAGTAGTTTCGTATATACATTTAAAGCTATTTTTAGTGTTGCACCTGCTTGTAGCGCTAAATCTTTACCCTGTGAGCCATAAGCACGCGACTTAACAATCTCGACATAGTTATCACAGAAATCCCAAAAACTAGCTTCGGTTACTTCTAATGAGCGAGCGTAATCTAAATCTTCAAATGAGTTCGTTGCACGTGTAACCATATCATTTAATGAAAGCAAAAATGATTGATCTACTTTATTTGTAATTTCAACTTCATCTAAATATTCAGAATCAACACCGATCTCATTAAGAATAGTAAGAACAAATTTAGAAGCATTCAACATTTTTGTTACTAATCGACGACCATTTTTCATCACACCAACATCCACAGCAGTATCAACACCAGGTCTTCCATTACAAGCCCAATATCGCACTGCGTCGGAGCCGTATTCTTGTAACATCGCCATTGGTGTAACTACATTGCCTTTCGATTTAGACATTTTCTTTCTATCTGGATCTAATACCCATCCGGATAAAATCGTATTTTTAAATGGAATGGTGCCTTCTTCAAAATATGAACGTACAACCGTCGAAAACAACCAAGTCCGAATAATCTCATGTGCCTGTGGACGCAAATCCATTGGAAAAATTCTTCTAAATAGGTCATCATCTATAGACCAAAGTCCAGCAATTTGAGGTGTCAGCGATGAAGTAGCCCAAGTATCCATAACATCAGGATCTCCTGTAAAACCACCAGGAATACCACGTTGAGATTCGCTATAACCATTAGGTACATCGCTAGAAGGATCAATGGGTAATTGTTCAAGCAATGGCTTTAAAATATTGTTAAAATCAATATCACCATCAGCATCTATAGCGTACCAAAGAGGTATCGGAACGCCAAAGTAACGTTGACGAGAAACTAGCCAATCCCCATTTAGACCATCAATCCAGTTTTGATAACGAGACTCCATAAATTCTGGATGCCATTTTATTTCAGATCCAAGTTTTTTTAATTCAACTTTTAGATCATCATCTCTGCCTCCATTTTTAAAATACCACTGACGAGACGAAACAATTTCTAATGGGCGATCACCTTTTTCAAAAAATTTAACAGGATGCATTATCTCGCGAGGATCCTCTAAAATATCACCTGATTCTTCAAGCATGACCGCCATCTCATTACGGGCTTGATTCATAAATTTACCAATAATGCGAGCAAAATTTTTATCAGCGTTTTCTGGATCTATAGAACCAAACTTTGCTAGTCCACCTTCAATATCAAGCACTCGGCCATCGCGACCGATAATGCAATGAACAGGGAGATCAAGTTCTCTCCACCAAATAACATCGGTAATATCGCCCCAAGTAGAAACCATAGCTGCACCTGAACCTTTTTTGGGGTCAGCCAAATGATGTGGAAAAATCTCAAGCGGAATACTAAAAATAGGGGTAAGTACTTTTCTCCCAATAAGATGCTTTAGATTTTCATCTTCTGGATTTACAACTATAGCGACATCGGCTGCAATAAGTTCAGGACGAGTTGTTTCGATAGTTAGATATTCTTCTGATGCCTTGTTAGTGGCTTCATCTAGAAAGTGAAATTTTAGTTTAAAAAATTTACCACCTTTTTCACGGTCTTCAATTTCCGCTTGGGCAACAGCAGTTTTAAAATCAACATCCCACATTGTAGGAGCATCACTTAAATATGCCGCACCTCTATTGACCATCTGGAGAAAACCGTTTTGAGAAATCTGTTGAGACACAGTACCTATAGTGGTATAAGTCATAGACCAATCAATGCTAAGCCCCATATGGCGCCACAATTCTTCGAACTTTTCTTCATCTTCTCCAACTAGCAATGAGCAAAGTTCAACAAAGTTTCTCCTTGAGATTGCTTGTGGTGGATCAAATGGCTCTTGTGGTGGATCAAAATTTTCATCATAGGCAATACTTGGATCACAAGTAACACCAAAATAATTTTGGACACGGCGTTCTGTTGGTAAACCGTTATCATCCCAACCCATAGGATAAAAAACATGTTTTCCAGACATTCTTTTATAGCGCGCAATTGCATCGGTGTGAGTATATGAAAATACGTGACCAATATGAAGTGAGCCACTTACAGTTGGCGGAGGTGTATCAATCGAAAAGATTTCGTCGCGGGCACGGGTACGATCAAATTTATAAATCTGTTTCTTGTCCCAAACAATAGACCATTTATCTTCAAGTCCATCTGGATTAACTTTGTCTGGTACTTTAAAACTCATGGAGATATATTCTAGGCTAAAGTCAAATATTCACCCCAAATCTTGGCTACAACATTGACTTAATTGATCTATATGCTTGCTGTGCTATTAATTCATGGCCATCAGCATTCGGATGCAAGCCATCACTCAATATGCTAATTGGCTCATTTTCTTCAATTTGTTGTTGAAGGATACTATACACATCAACAAAGTTATGCTTATATTTTTTAGCCAAACCTACTAATACTTCATTATATTTTAAAATAATATCGTTTTGATAACTTGTTGGAGGGTCAATCCATAAACAAGGATTTACCTTATTTTCGTCTACTGGAGTCAAACCTACTATAAAAACTTTTAATTTTAATATTTTCATTTTGTCTAAAACACGAATATAAGCATTTGTAAAATCTTCTATTGAAATATGATTTTTACCAGTATCTAGTTCTAAACGAGAATCATTAATGCCGACTGCGATACCTACAATTATTTCTTCTATATTATCTACATTATTTACTCGGGTATGGTATTCGGATTCCCACCTATTTTCGATCCCTAAAATATCATCTCCACCAATACCAAGTTCTAAAACTGAGTGTTTACTCAAAACAACACCTTCAGCATATTTCTGTGAAAAATCGGAATATATTTTCGACCACAATCGTGACGTCCAGCCTCCACCAGTTTGGTCATCAGCACGATTAGTAATTGAATCACCAAATATTATGATCGTCATCTGGAAACCTCAGATCTATGAATCGGGTAATCATCATATCTAATACAGATTTATTTTCATCACGCATAGTCGCATAAATTTCTCTAGCCATATCATTCATGGTGTCAGGTCGAGCTAATTGGTCAATATCTAACCAATAGCACATATCATGTTCACTAGATAAAATAAGATCATCAACATTTTGACAATTAAATTCCATAATGATTCTTAATGCAGTACGAGTTGGATGGGTCATCAGTTCTGAAACAGGAAATTCGCCAACGTCTAGATTTGTTTCTTCTTTAATTTCTCTTTTAATCGCTTGAATGACGTTTTCGCCCTTGTCTACCCCACCACCTGGAAATTCCCACATTCCAGGGTATGTATCTTTTTTAGATCGTCTAATAACTAAAATTTTTCTACCACTAGCAATAACCGCCGAAACCACTAAATGGTCTTTATCTAGGGATTCGGCATGTTCAATGTATAAGTCATTTAATGCTTGCCACTTTTCGGATTCTGAAACCATTTATATATCTTAGCTTTCCAAGGTTCAACCCGCGAAGCTATTCACTTTTTAGCCAGCTTGGACGTAAGAAAGCCCTCGTCCAGCACCATGGCCTAGAAATGGTGCCGATCCAAAACTATAGACACTACCGTCAGATCTAAAGATCCAATAGCCTGTTCCAGAATCATTACGTTTCATACCAATAGCATCGTTAACATTTAGGCCCCCAAGAGAACCAGCAAATTGAGCATCACCAAAAGCAAAGATACCACCATCACTAGCAACCAACCAATAACCATTACCACTCGGAGTAGGAGTCATCCCAACAATAGGTCGATTCAAATTGATTGAACCAGTCGAACCATAAAATTGAGCATCACCAAAACTAAAGATACCACCATCACTAGCAACCATCCAATAACCATTACCACTCGGAGTAGGTGCCATCCCGACTACAGGTTTATTCAATCTGATTGAACCAGTCGAACCATAAAATTGAGCATCACCAAAACTAAAGATACCACCATCACTAGCAACCATCCAATAACCATTACTAGTTGCAGTTGAGGCAATAGAAATCATGGGCTTATTCAAACGCTGTCCACCCATAGAACCATAAAATCCTGCGGAGCCATATGAATAAACGTCTCCTGCTGATGATACACCCCAAGCACCAGTGCTATAACGATTTGAACTTCCACCAACTACATTATTAATTCCTAAGTTGCTATGTGTGCTTAGGCTAGCTGATCCAAAACCAACTGTAGCTCCATTCGATGCAAAAAATGTATAACCAACTTGAGAGGTGTTAGGTAGTCCAACAATATTATTTGAATATTTATACACTGATGAACCAGAACTATTAGATGCCCTTACTGCAAAATAATTATTTGTATATGGTATGGTTGCAACATTATATGCCGTAGTTCCAGATGATACATCTGCAATTGTGTTGCCACTACTATTGATTATCCGATATGAGTTAGCACCAACGACACTAGACCAGGTTAAATAAGCATATCCATATCCAGTACTCGCATTGACATAACCAGGAGCAGTCGGCACCGAAGATGCAACATTATTAATTGCATCTAAAATATTTGGTAATTTGCGAGTTATACTTGGTGAACCATCGATTATATTAGTACCTGAATTTTGGAATCTTGTTAGCCAAGATGAAACAGTTCCAGAGGGAACAGCTTGTTTGATCAAAGCAAATGCTCCAGCAATAGCAGGGGCTGCCATTGAAGTACCACCCGAATAGGCATATCCATCATCGGGAATACTAGATAGAATATTATCTCCAGGTGCAAAAAGCGATAAAAGAACTCCTGTATTCGAAGTACTAACAACACTATTTCCTGTCTGGGTTGAACCTACTGCAATAGCATCTGTGACACATGCTGGTGCTGAGATTCCATTTTTAGATCCACCATTTCCAGATGCGACTACTGTTGCAATTTTGTAATCGTTTTTCAATGATGTAACAGCATTACCTAAACCAGGAGCACCACCTTGTTCAATTGTATAGTAATCATAAACACCATCACAGGCATTATTGGTCACACCTATGCCACCTAAAGACATATTAACTGAGGCCACACCAGTAGGATTTGCAATAATCCACTGTAGTGCCAGAAGAATATCAACATTTTCTGCCAAAATACACTTCTTTAGAATGCCGGTACTATTATTTCCACAATCTTGACCAGTTGAATATGGAGCAGATGAATATACACCAAAAACTCTAATAGCTATTATAGAAGCACCAGGAGCAACACCACCCGCAGCTTGTGATGGTGCCCCAAGAACATTTTGTCGACCAGCTGCAATACCTGCAACATGTGTACCATGGTAACAACCAGGAATAGAACTGTCACAAGGTAATGCTGAATCGTTTCCAGATTGTGCAGGTGTACCGTCAGGACAAGACCCAACTCCTTGAGTCCTTGGCATTGGCCCAGATGCAAAACATTCTTCGTGTACAACAGCACCATCTAGATATGGGTGGTTTTTGTCAATTCCACTATCGAGTATTACAATTTTTTGTCCTATACCTGTATAGGACGGCGAATGGTTCCAAGCATCCTTTGCATTTAAAATATCAGATGGAATTTGAACTCCCATTGGGGCAAGAGTTGCTTGTGTTTTTAAATCATCAATTGTGTAGCGTTCTTGCAATGAGATAGATTTTATTCTTGAGTCATTTTTTAATTGGTCTAACTGATCAGAAGTTATCTCTGTCGCAACAAGTGGAAAACGAGAAAATTTAGTTGTGAGATCAGCATCTAGATTTATATCATCGATAATGTCATTTTGATCGTTCTTTAATTCACGACGATCACTAGAATTTTTTAAATCTGAATTGGTGTAATCATTTAATTCTAAAATTACAGAAATCTTGTCAGAACCAGATTTTGTAATTGCAATTTCAACTTTTTGCGAAACATTAACATCAGCTTTAATTGCTTGATCAGTTCCATACGAAGGAACTGAGACGCCGAGATATAATACACTGCATAATAATATGCTCAATAGAATCTTTAATCTACTAATAACCACAGTATATTGTCGGCATTTCATACCAAAAGGTTTACATTATAATTAATATATATACGAGAATTTTTGCGAATTAAACGAATCAATTAGCGTGACAAGATTTATACTTTTCAGCTAAATCATCCACAGAAAAATTTTATGCAGACTTTCGGTTACCTTGAAGAATTAATTTTGGCGCACTTCGTTCTAAAATAACATTTTCATCAACTACACATTTTTTAACATCAGTTCGAGAAGGAAGTTCATACATAGTCTCTAGTAAGACTTCTTCCATGATCGCGCGCAAACCACGAGCACCAGTTTTACGCGTTAATGCTTGTGAAGCAATTGCATGTAATGCAGATTCACTAAATTCGAGTTCTACATTATCGTAGCTAAAGAATTTTTCGTATTGTTTAACAAGTGCATTTTTCGGTTCAGTTAAAATTGAAATTAATGCTTCTTCGTCTAAATGATTCACTGTAGCAACAACTGGAAGTCGCCCAATAAATTCTGGTATTAAACCATAAGCCATTAAATCTTCAGGAAGAATATTACTCATAATCTCACTAAGGTTTTTTTCAGCTGTCTTTTTAAGATCGGCACCAAAACCAAGACCACTTCCACCAAGACGAGACTCAACAATTTTTTCTAAACCTGGAAAAGCACCACCACAAATAAATAATATATTTGAAGTGTCTAATTGTAGAAATTCTTGATGAGGATGTTTACGACCACCTTGAGGCGGAACACTAGCAATGGTACCTTCAAGAATCTTTAATAATGCTTGTTGAACTCCTTCACCAGAAACATCTCTTGTTATTGAAGGATTCTCTGCTTTACGAGTTATTTTATCAATCTCATCAATATAGATAATACCAGTTTCTGCTTTTTTAACATCGTAATCAGCTGCTTGAATAAGTTTTAATAAAATATTTTCAACATCTTCACCAACATAACCAGCTTCAGTTAATGCTGTTGCATCAGCAATGGCAAAAGGAACATTTAGCATTCTTGCTAAAGTTTGTGCAAGCAAAGTTTTTCCGCAACCAGTAGGCCCGAGCATCAAAATATTAGATTTTTGTAATTCAACCTCTTCGTCGCCAAAAGTCCCTAAACGAACTCGTTTATAGTGGTTATAGACCGCTACCGACATAACTTTTTTAGCACGTTCTTGGCCAATTATATAACCATTTAGGTAATCTAAAATTTCTGCTGGTTTTGGTAATTCATCAAGATTTACTGCCTCAGAATCAATACGACCATGAAGCTCTTCTTCGATTATTTCATTACAAAGTTCTATACATTCATCACAAATATAGACACCAGGACCAGCTATTAATTTTTTAACCTGCTTTTGTGATTTTCCACAAAAAGAACATTTTAAAAGATCTCCGCTGTCACCAAACTTTGCCACTATTACTTACCTCTTTACTAGTTTGAACTCGCAGCAACTAATGCAGCACTTGAAAGATCACGCGATGTCATAACAGCATCGATCATTCCGTATTCTTTTGCTTCTTCTGCACTCATAATATAATCACGATCAGTATCAGCATGAATTTTTTCTGCAGTTTGTCCAGTTTTTTCACTTAGCAAATCATCAAGTGCGGCACGAATTCTTAAAATCTCTTTAGCTTGAATTTCTATTTCTGTAGCTTGTCCTTGTGCTCCACCAAGTGGTTGGTGAATTAATATACGTGCATTTGGAAGTGCAAATCTTTTACCTTTAGTACCTGCAGCAAGCAGAACAGCTGCAGCAGATGCACATTGACCAATACATATTGTTGCAACATCACATTTAATGAATTGCATAGTGTCATATATTGCAAATAGACCAGTGATTTCTCCACCAGGTGAGTTGATATAAATTGAAATATCTTTATCTGGATCTTCGCTTTCAAGATGTAGTAATTGTGCAATGATCATGTTTGCAACAGAATCATTAATTGGAGTTCCTAGATATATAATTCGGTCTTGTAAAAGACGTGACCATACATCCATTGAAACTTCTTGTCCACGGTTGTTCTTATATACAACTGATGGGTTTGGAATGTAAAAATCGCTCACTTAGGGCTCCTTGTTTAAATTTAACTATTTTCTATTGAACACTTTAGCTTACAGATTTTAACTTTGCTTACACTTTTTAAATTAAATCTATAAGTCCTAGTGAACGTGGTTAGGATCTGAATGGTCATGATCTGCATGATCGTGATCGTGTCCAGAATGTTCAGTAGCGCTAGCGGAGATCATCTCCATAACGTTATTTAACACTGTATCTTCATCGCCACTTAGATCGGTTTTCTTTATGTCTATTATTTCACCATTTTTATCTTTAGCGACAGCATTTTCAAGAACAAACTCTACTGCTTTATTGCGTGCGATATCTTGGCGTATCTGTTTCTCAACACCAGGTTTTGCAAGTCTATTCCTTACTTTATTAATTTTTTCGCCAGAACTTTGAGAATATTTAAGTATTTCATCTTCTACGTCGCTATCAGATGCTTCGATAGCTTCCTGAATCATTATTGCTCGAATTGCAAGGTCTGATTTAATAGCACTTTCTGCATCTTTTTGTACGTTTGCCATAAATTCATCGCGTTCATCTGCTGGCCAAGTTTCCATCACTTGAGCTATTTGATCTCTAGAGATCTTTGATTCTTGTGCCATTTGATCTATACGTGCATCTATTTCACGTTTAACAAATTTCTCAGGAAGCTCTGTTGTAACAATTTCAGCTAATGAATTCATTACATTTTGTTTCAATTGCATTTGCGCTTGGAACGAGCGTAAATTCTCTAGACGCTTTTTTACATCTGCATCATACGTTTCACGCGTTTCGAATTCAGTATTTTCTTTTATCCACTCATCGCTTGCTTCAGGTAGATTCTTTTTCTGAACTTCTTTAATATTGATAGTAAATTCTGCTTCTTGAGTAGCTAGCGCTCCAAAGTTTTCTGAAAGTTCATCTGAGAATGTTACTTCATCACCAACTTTTTTTCCTCGTAAAGCAACATCCATTGCAGGACTAATAAGAGCAGTACCAACTTCATATAAATAATCATCAGCGCTTAATCCGTCTTGTTCTTCTCCATCGATTGAGCCTTTAAGATCGATAGTCACAAAATGACCATCTTGTATTTCCCCGTCAACATTTTCTAGTTCAGCGAAACGATCTCGCAATAAATCAAGTTGTTTATTCACTCCGTCTTCATCAATACTAGGTACGTCAACTTGAACTTCTAATTTGTCATATCCAGTTACTTCAATTACAGGCCGCACATCAACAACTGCCTCAAATATAACATCGCCTTGCTCTTGTCCAGAAGTCAATTTAATTTCCGGATAGTCAATAGGATCAATATCATTTTCGTCTATAGCGACTATGTAGTATTCGCCTAGTGAATCATTTAATGCTTGCTCTCTACCAGCTTCTTTACCAACTTGTTGTTCTAGAATTTTACGAGGTGCTTTACCGGGACGAAACCCAGGAAGTCTAACTTGCTTAGCTATTGTCTTAAAAGCTTGGTCAATAGATTTTTCAAATTCTTCCTCAGGTACTGTAATAGTAAGTCTGATAGAGTTTTCAACTAGGTGTTCAATTTTTGTCTGCATAAGCCTTATATTCTAGGATAATTTTAACGATAATTCACTATCGCAAATCTAATAGGACAACAATATCTAAGTGTTAGTATGGTCAAATGCAAAAATCCAAAAAAACCAGACCAAACCATCTAGAGCCCCATAAGCTAGATAGGCACAATTGGATTAGAGCAGGAGTGCTTGGAACGAGCGATGGCGTGGTCTCTATGACTGCATTGTTATTAGGTTTGTTGGCTGCAAAAGTAACGTTCAACACATTATGGCTAACAGGACTTAGCGCAATAGTGGCAGGTGCATTCTCGATGGCAATTGGCGAATATGTTTCAGTAGCATCACAAAAAGATATAGAGCAAGCAAATATCGACAAAGAAACCTATGAGCTAGAAACGGAACCCGACGATGAATTAGCTGAACTAACAGGAATCTATCGCCATAGAGGTCTATCAAAAGATCTAGCATTAGAGGTAGCAAAAGAATTAACAGCTCACAATGCTTTAGAGGCTCATTTGAGAGATGAACTTGGTATTACCGAATTTGCGAAAGCAAATCCGATCCAAGCCGCTTATGTTTCGTTTATAGCCTTCGCTTTAGGAGGAGCTACCCCTTTCATATTTAGTCTAATATCAAGAAAGTTATTAGATAATAATGTGATTGAGTTGATCAGCCCAGTTATTTTTGTAGGAATTATCTCTCTCGCATTTTTAGGATACTTCAGCGCTCGACTAGGTGGGGCACCAATAAAACCCGCACTTACAAGGATTATGCTCGGAGGAATAAGCGCTTTCGCAGTTTCATCATTACTGGGTATAGCAGCAGGATAAGACAATGATCCAAGTTAGACATTCTCAATGTATTAAACTCTTCATCTTCGGGATGTGGCGCAGCTTGGTTAGCGCGCCTGGTTTGGGACCAGGAGGCCCAGGGTTCGAATCCCTGCATCCCGACCACTTAAGTGGTAATACTTAAGTGAACGGACATATGCAAATATGTTTAAGAGTTGCGGGTGTAGCTCAATGGCTAGAGCACCAGCCTTCCAAGCTGGTGATGCGGGTTCGATTCCCGTCACCCGCTCCACATGCAACAAGTATTTACTTACGCTTATAAGATTTTACTTTCTACTTTGATATTATCTTCATCCTTATTTGGCTCGAATACTGCTTCTAATTCAAATATTTCTAAAAAAGATACTTGTAAAAATAAAAGAATGATTGTTTTTGTGATTGATAATTTGAAATGGTCCGATATTGGAAATGAAACGCCGAATTTAAAAAAAAATATATCAAAGAGCTATATAGCATCGCTCTCTCCTGGCCGAATTAACAAGGTACGTTCACCAATCAATTTTTATTCAACATTTAGTGCGGGTACCAGAACTTTTGATCACGGAGAGAATACTTTTCCAACAAAAATAGGTGAGCATAAATATGACTTAAATTTAAAAAAACTATATGCTGATAATATTAAAGGTACTTATGGGGCGTCCATTGGAACTTTGGGCCACACATTAAAAGTAAATGATATTAGCTATGCGCTTATAGAAAAGGGCGATATTCAAAACTCATATATGATGGTGTCTGATTCAAAGGGCATCGCAAAAAATGTATACAAGGATCTGGATCCTGAAATAAATAATATTTTAAATAAAACTAAGAGATCTGTTTTATTTGTGCATTTAAGTTCCATTTCATTAAGAAGTAGTGATACAGAGTTTAATAGTATTATTGACAAATTTTCTAATGACAAAACAGAGGTATTGATATTAGGGTCTCACTCTTTTGTAGGGAAAGACGAACTTCGTGTTGCATCATTAAATGTAAATAACCAAACAGGAACAATGTTAAGCGGTACAAGACAACGTGATGGGCTAATAGAAATTTCCGATATAACTCCTAGTATTCTTGATCAATTCTGTTTAGGCGATATAGCCAACATTGAAGGAAATGCTGTTACATTAAATAAAAGCCATGATTCTATTTCTAAATTAATAAGAGATCGAATTGATGAGAATAATTCAGGACTATTTAGAAGTAAAATATCCAGTATTACTTCAAAACTATTTGTGGTAATTGGTTCAATTTTACTTTGTTTAAGTATATTATTGAGATCACTTAAAAAATATCGGCCTATAATTCTTAAAATTATTAGTTATTTCTCTTTATTCACTTCCTGGATGTTTCTATCAACTTTTTTTGTAAATATAATTAATCCAGATAATTTACTCGAATGGTTTATTGGGCTAATAGGCGTCAGCTCTATTGGAATTATAATTTCTATATGGCCGTTAAAAAAAATAAACAATAAATCTTATTTTTTGTTTTCTTTTTTCATAATTATGTTAATAGTTGATCTATTTACAAATAATATTTTCCAATCAAATTCAGCATTAGGTTATTCTTTTATTGCGAATTCACGTTCATACGGTTTCTCAAATTTTGCATCGGCCGCATTTTCAATATCATTAATTGTATTAATGATTGGTTTTAATAAAAGATTTTCCAAAATAAATAAAATAAGCAAAATATTAAATGCTTTAATATTATTGTTTGGATTATTTATTATTGGCTATCCTAAATTAGGTGCTGATGTAGGTGGTGCACTTTCTAGCATTCCTGCATTTATAGCCACATATTTATATATAACAAAAATAAAGATAAATATTCTTTTCACTCTATTAGCTGGCTTGATTTGTAGTTCTCTAATAATTATTGTTGGATACATAGACTATTTAAGGCCATCAAATAAAAGAACTCATCTTGGAAGATTATTTAATGACATAAAAGTCAAAGGATTCCACAGTTTAGCCGATGTAATTATAAGAAAATTCTCAGGGATGCTTTATACTTTTGGTTCTACATGGCTATTAGTAACATTACTGTTTATTACGGCGATATTGATATTAAGAAGATATTTGTATATTAATAACAACGTATACATATCATTATATATACTTGCTTTTTTCGGAACTTTTTTAAATGACGCTGGAATCTTAGTTGGCGCTACTGTATTAATTTTGGGATTTTCTTATCTAATGTCTACGAATGATTCTATTAGATCTAAGAAGATGTTAATCTAAAAGTACATGAAAATTACCAAAGGTTTTAGTTTTATATCGCATCACCACAATGCTAAGAAAATAGCTGAGGTTGTTGTTGAAAAAACACAAGAGGCTACTAGTTCGGTAATTGAAAAAGTGACTGAGACTACAACGGTTTCTATAGAAAAAATCGAAAATACAAAAAGTGTCGGAATTTTTGTTTCAACTGGAAAACGGTTTTTTAAAATTAATGGATTAGATCTAGCTGGACTACTAACACTCGAATTTTTCACTACATTAATACCGATAATCATTTTAGGCGCAAGTGGCATAAGTGGTTTTAACAAAAGATTTAATATTGGCGATGCAGTTATCACCAGACTTGGTCTAGTTGGAGAATCAGCAAGAACAGTACATAGTGCATTTCCATCAGGAGCCGATTTAAAATCTTTCTATACTTTTTTTGGTCTATTAAGCTTTCTCATTTGGGGTATTCCAATGGCCATACAAGTTGGACGTGTTTTCGCAGCGTCATATGATTCTCGCCGCTTTAGTCTCGGTTCAGAAATCACTCGAGGCATTATTTGGTTTAATTTATTTTTAATCACATTAGTCTTATCAAACTTCCTACCAGAAAATTCTTCAAACCTATTACATATTGTTCATTTTGTAGTTAAATTTCTAGCGGTATACCTATTTTGGATTTTCACGCCAGCACTACTAGTTAGGGACGGCATTGTAGGTATAAAATTCTTAATGACAATAGGTCTCGCTGGCGCGATTGTCGACTCAATGATTTTACCTATTATTATGAAAACTACAATTCCACTGTTACTTAATAGCTGGGAAGGATTCAATTCAATTGGTGTAGCTATGACTGTTGCTACATGGTGTACGATAACCTCAATAACATGGGTATTAGTGGCGTGTTTTGGTGGAGAATTAGTATCTAGATTTACTCATAATGAAAAAAAACCCTCGCTATAATTTTATCTCCACACAACTTGATTTTGTTTTAATTTGAACTAAAATCGAAAAATGACAAATACCGAAGAAAATACTACTGAAGATCAATCAAGCAAGACAATAAACGCATCATATGACCCTATGGTTGGTCATCCTAAAAGAAACGCGATATTGGCGGTCATGTGTTTGTCACTTGTTGTAATTGTTTTAGATAATTCAATCCTTAATGTTGCAATACCGACTATTAGCGATAAATTAAAGACAAAAGATACAGATTTGATATGGATCATAGATGCATATACAATAATTTTTGCTGGTTTATTATTAACTTGTGGAACTATTGGAGATAAGTTTGGTCGTCGACTGGCTTTACAAACTGGTTTATTTATTTTTGGTACAGCGTCTTTTTTATCTTCATTTGCACAAAATCCGATGCAGTTGACAATAGGTAGAGCAGTTATGGGTATAGGTGGCGCATTAATCATGCCAGCTACACTTTCGATTATCACAAATGTATTTCCACCAAAAGAGCGCGGAAAAGCAATTGGCATTTGGGCGGCATTTGCTGGTGTAGGAGTAGCTATTGGTCCTCTAACTGGTGGTTTTTTAATCGAACATTTTTGGTGGGGTTCAGTATTTATGGTAAATGTTCCATTTGTTGTTGGTGGAATAATCGCAAACTCGATGATGGTTCCAGAGTCAAAACATGAAGATGCTACTAAATTAGATATTATTGGCGCGGCACTATCCATTGTTGGACTATCGTCATTATTATACGGAATTATATTTGGTGCTGATACTAGCTTTAAAGAATCTAATGTGTTAATTGCATTTGTAATTGCCTTTATATCAATAATCTCATTCTTTATCTGGGAGTCAAAAGTCGACCATGCAATGTTGGAATTACATTTCTTTAAAGATAAAAGATTTTCATCTGGAGCGCTTTCGATTACACTACTATTTTTCGCTATGTTTGGGATGAGCTTCTTATTGAGCCAATACTTACAAAGTGTATTGGGATACTCAGCTCTAAAAAGTGGAGTTGGATTTATACCATTCGCGCTAGGAATGATAATAACAGCACCATCAAGTGCGAAAGTCAGTGCAAAAATTGGAACCAAATCCACTGTATTAATTGGTTTATCTTTAGTCTCAGTTGCATTATTCTCAATGACCACTCTTGAGGTTGGAGGAACCTATTTGCATGTTGTTTGGATGATGGTCTTAATGTCTCTTGGTACGGGTCTTACAATGGCTCCGGCTACTTCCGCAATCATGAATTCTGTGCCGAGGGAAAAGGCAGGTGTTGGTTCGGCGATGAACGATACTACACGTATGATTGGTGGAGCACTTGGTTTAGCTATTACCGGATCTATTTTTTCTAGTTATTATCAAAATGCCCTAGATAAAGACATGAAATTATCTTCACTTTTTACAAGTATGGGAAAAAATGGGATGAATGAATCCACGATGAAAGTACTTTCCAATTCAATTTCTGGTTCTATAGGTCAAGCTATTGGTACAGCTAAAGCATATATTAATCCATCTTTAGTGAGTGATGAAAGTGCGCAAGCAGGTATTAATATGATTCCTAAAACAGAGCGAGATCGTATTGCGGCAACTATTATAGATTCATCACGTCATTCGTTTGTGCACGGACTTCATGCTGGAGTGACTGTTGCGGGTATAGCTACACTAATTGGAATAGTTATTGCATTTATACTTATGCCACAAAATTCTATGAGTGAAAACCAAGAAGCAGGACACGCACACTGATCTTAAGCCCGTGTATATGAATCTATTTAGTTGTTGTCGTAGTTTCGCTTGATGGGACTACTATAGTATTCTGTCCTGGTAGCAGAACTGTGCTTGTTGTAGCATTCGGGTCTAATGGAGTTGTAGTTGTAATTGTAGTTGAATCAACTGATTTGAATAGTCCATATATGGCTATTGCCATGTCAGTTAATTGCGTTTCATTCACTAATGTTTTTGATCCCTGCACAAAGAAACATCTATCAGGCATTTTTACAATTATTGTTGGGTCTATTACTTCAAAATAAAATGCTCCAGGGCTGATTTTAGGTATATTTCTTGGATCTTTTGCGTCATCTTTTAAAATATCGCACTGCGCTGATTTACCTAAAAATAATGTTAGATAATTTATTCCACCATTTAACCCACTATAAGTACATCTTTTTAGATCTTTTGAAGGTACGGCATTTACATCAGGGACTATTAAAGCTGCAGCCAATATACCTTTTTTAAAAAATTCGCACGCTTGTGAGTTTGCTGGCGGAAGCGTTGTACTAGTTGAAGTAGTTTTTGATTTGTTTACTGTTTCTTTATTTGTATTTGAGTCGGTACCAAAAAGTATGCCAATTAATATTATTAGTAAGATAATTACTGTAGCTATTATCGCTATCTGCTTTTTCTTACCTTCTAATGTAATCATTTTGGCCTGACATGATTCTTTTATGTTGGGGTGGCTGAGGGGGATCGAACCCCCGACCTCTAGTACCACAAACTAGCGCTCTAACCAACTGAGCTACAGCCACCATATTTTTCGAGTTTATAAACTTGGCTACAAGTTAATATCTCGTGTGTACGGAGCGCGGAAATCGACGCGAACCCTTAGGTTCGAATCATGTTTCAACACTACGAACAAGTGTGTACGGAGCGCGGAAATCGACGCGAACCCTTAGGTTCGAATCATGTTTCAACACTACGAACTCGTGTGCCCGGAGGGAATCGAACCCACGACCTACAGATTAGAAGTCTGTCGCTCTATCCGACTGAGCTACGAGCACTCGAAGGCTAGATTCTAACACTTTTATTCTTGTGCTTTTAACTCGAACATTGACTTAGTTGAGACTTTCGTCTATTTTCATACATATTGTTAAGTTAGTGTATTGAGCAATTCTTCAAATATGATCTTAGGCACTATGCTTCGGATTACTTCTTGTTTCACTTTTGGCATTGGCATTTTCTCAATATCTGATGGATGTATATATTCTCTAATTGGCTCTAAAACATCTATTAGTTCATATGTTGGAAACAGGGATCCGTCTGGTTGTATATAAAACTCTATTGTCTCTCTTGTTATACCTGGTAATTTTAATATGTCACATACGGGTAATAATGAATGCATTATCATCTGAGTATTTTTATCTTCATATTTTGTTTCTAAATATTCTCCATAGCCTTCAAATCTAGCTTTTAAGAATTTATTGCTTTTTTCAAGTTTTGATTGTGTACCTGAATCTAAAGATAAAGTGTTTGTTGCATCGAATGAAGAAATTACTAGATCTTTAGATTGAGAAAATATTACTCTTGCACTGTCAATATCTTTTGCTATTGTTTCTCCAATTGAGACGGTAGTTCCTCGGTAGTTTACTTGTGAAAACATACCTGCAAAAATATTTATTTGCCCGAAATTTGTTTCGTCTAAAATAAGACGAGAAATATCATATAATGCGCCTGATACAATTGTATGATCAGGGTTTATCGAATTTATTACATCGCCATTAAGTTCACTACTCTTATATAAAGGTAGATGTAATTGATCTGCGTATTCAAGTAACGATTTTGCTTCGTCCATACGTTGCTCGATGGATCTTTCACTTCCAGATATCGATATTCCCAGCACTTCTATTCCGGGATGTTTTAATGCAAATAATAATGCTGTTGCTACGTCAGGATTTGTTCCGATTTCAACATCGAACCATACTCTTTTTATCATATAACTAGTCTAAAACTGTTTTTAGCGCCGAGTCGATATCTTCGCTTTCGAATTTATAACCAGCTTCTAGTAACGCTTTTGGTACAACGTTTTGTGATCCTAATAATAATGCCTCTACTAGTTCTGAACCATAGATAATTTTTAGTGGTAATAGAGGTGTTGGCAATATTGTTGGTCGATGCAATGTTGCGCCTAATGATTTCGTGAATTGTTCGTTGGTTACCGCACATGGCGCTACTAGGTTATAGGTTCCCGCAAGCTGTTTTTCGCAAATGTAGATTACTGCGTTGGTCCAATCGTTTTGGGTAATCCAACTCATCATTTGTTTTCCAGAACCTAATCGTCCACCTGCACCTATTTTAAATGGCAATAACATTCTTTTTAATGTTCCACCATTTTTTCCTAAAACTATTCCTGTACGTAAAATAGCTGTATTTATTCCTGCATCCTTCGCTACTTTTGTTTCTTTTTCCCAAGCAATACATACTGAACTAAGAAAGTCTTCCCCAGGTTTTGAATCTTCGGTTAAGAGTTCTTCTCCCCTGTTTCCATAGATACCTATTGCAGATGCACTAATGAATAGTTTTGGTTTATTTTTTAGCCCTGAAAGTGTTTGAGCAATTAATTTTGTCCCGAATACTCGTGAATCTAAGATTTCATTCTTCTGTTCGTTGCTCCATTTTTTTTCACCGATCCCTGCACCTGCTAAATGGATTAGAACGTCAATTTTTGCATCATCTAGTTTCTGGGAGTCCATTTCTTGTTTTTCTATATCAAATCCTATTTCACTCTCATTCTTTGGTGAGCGTGAAATTCGGATGACTTCATGACCTTGTTTTACTAATTCATCTATTAGTGATGAGCCTAAAAATCCATGTGATCCAGTTATTGCAATTTTCATATATACTTTCTACGTTACAGTTATGGTTTTTGGTTGTGCGTTTGTATATTAAATCACTATTTGTGATAGATTTTAACCGCTTTATACACAGTTTATCTTAGATCGATTTTGTATAGAATGCGCGCCGCTAGCTCAATTGGCAGAGCATCAGACTCTTAATCTGCAGGTTCCGGGTTCAAGTCCCGGGCGGCGTACCAAACCATTCTCTTCGCTATTTTCGTCTATGAAATCTATAAACAACCAGGACTTTTTAGCGGTTCCAAGTTGTTCTCCGTCACAACAAAGTCCCTCGGGGTAGATAAGTTGTTGAAACGCTACTTTTTGTTGGATTTCTAAGCGGTTCCAAGTTTGCTTAAGATCAGTCAACATTGCTTTTGTTTTAACGATTGCATTTGAGAGTTGTTCTTGTGAAATAGACTCATGAGGAATCAGGGAACGTGCCTCTTTTATTTCCTCATCACACTTCGCCTTCTTACGCTCGTATGTCTCCTGGTCGATCTTTCCTTCTAGGTTTGCATCTACAAGACTGTCAATGCGTTGTGTGAGCTTCTCAATGCGCAACTGGAGCAATTTCTTGCCTTTTATCTCTTCTGCAGTTCGCTCATTACATACGTCTCGTGCAACTGCTTCAATTAGGTCAAGTGTTTGCGGTCGAACTGACAATGTGTTTAGCTCCTCTTCAAACAGTGTGTTTAATTTTGCTCTAGGCAGCTTTACGGTTCGACATTCTTTATTTTCACACCTGTAATGACCGTATTTCTTTCCGCCTCGCCCAGTTGATTCACTACCCGTAAGTGGCCTGTGGCATGCAACGCATTTGATGAATCTTCTCAACGGGAATTTATGGTTCAATCGAGGATGAACTACATTCCGTTGTGACGATTTTTTCCTATTTACTATTTCGTACAGATCACGCGAGACAATTGGCTCAAAATCCCCTTCGATCTCAATTCCCATGTTGTCAATTATCCCCGCATATCGAGGGTTTTTGAGAATGTTATTAAGTGATTGCTTAGTCAACGTATTGCCTTTACGAGTTCTTAACCCACGTCTTTGAAGTTCGATCAGAATATCTGCTTTTGATTTTCCTTTTGCAACTTGCTCAAATGCATAGCGTATATGTTCGGCCTCTTCTTCCACGACAAAAAGGCTCGGCGATGTTTTAGGTAAATTGCGGATGTAACCAAGAGGCGCAGCCCACATCCACCTACCTGCTTCCAAGCCTTTTATCATTCCCGTAGCTGAACGCTCGCCTCGTGTTTCATTATCGAACTGCGCAAGTCCAGCAAAAACAATTTCAACCAGCCTTCCGGCTGGCGTGTCGTCAACAGGCTGATCAATCGAATGCAGCTTTACACCGTGTTGCAAGAGCTTGGCTTTAACCCCTGTATGGTCTGCCGCATTACGTGCAAACCGGTCAAAGTTCTTGACAATTACTAAGTCAATGTCTTAATTTTTACTCGTACAAAGGTTGATCATCTCCATCAATTGAGGTCTATTTGCACTTTTTGCTGATTCACCTTCTTCACGAAAAACTTTCGTAAGACGTATGCCTTGCTCTTTGCAGTGTTGCTCTATTGATTGCTTCTGAGCATCCAATGAGTAGTTCTTTACTTGCTCATCAGAGCTAACCCGTATATATCCAACAGCCTTCATTTTTGTACCTCACCAATCTCTTCATCCAACATCGAATTTACAAAACCCCTGAGAAGGATTTGTAAGTCCCGTATATCGTTGTTGCTTAATTCTTCTTTTACTCCGAGTATCTCTCGGCATCTTTCTACACTTAGCATGACGTGCCTTATCCCGCGTATCACTACGCGTTATCAGACCGTTACGCTGGTGCTTCCAGTAGCTCCGGTTATGTTTTTAGTTTCAGCTAAATAGCCTGCTGTTTTTGGCTCAGCTTTTTAGCTTTTCCCTTTTTGAGTAAAGGTTTGCTCAATGCGAACTGTTTCCCCATCTCTATGTGTGATCAGAATATTTTGAAAATCGCTCTGAGCTAATAAATCATTGACATCACTGTTTACATCGCGATCTTGTGAAACTTTCAGGGTCTTTATTTCCCCGCTGTCCATTGCAATCTCAATTTTTGTTATGTCTTCAGTTCGTACATGTTTCAACAGTTGTGCTTCTAAGTTATTTTGTATTGTTGTACCTTTACGCACTGCAGCCCTTAACTGAAAACCGCTATCCGTTAGTTCTAAATCCACATCTGGCTTTAAAGTCTTTACAAGTCGTTGGACAAGGGGTGTCAAGTTAAGTAGGCAATAGCCTTTTTGTTTTTCTGTATGAAAATATCCCAAGCTAAACATGTCACTTATTTCTAATTCAGTATCTAAAAGAAACGTCTCGTCAAAATCAGTTATTAACCATATGCTCGTTCCAAGTAATGAAATCTTTTCAATGCAATATCGAAAATGGTCGGCTCCTTCTTGCAGCATGAAATCTTTGATGTACTTTAACTTTTCTACAGGAATGCCATATTGCTTCCTTAACTCGCTCATAACCATGACGACAAATACTTCACGCGGTGTGTAATTACGCCAACCTGCACCTCTGTCATCATCCTCAGGTAATGCACCGCGAGATTCCCAGTCGTTTAATTGACGGTAACTCAACCCTGCATTTTCACGCACATCGCTGGCTTTAAGAGCTACATCTTCATCGATACGAGCTGCCTTCTCAGTCATAGCTTTACTATATCAGATTATACCGTAGTGTTCAATTTAATATCAGTTGTTCACTTCAAGTGTTCAAATGATTCATTATGAGCTAATGAAAGAGGCTCGTACATTCTTCAAAAGTCTTCGGTTTTAATTCATTCCATTTCGACTGTTTTATATACATTGCTTCGTATCTGACTTTAGATTGTCTTTTATTCACGTCCATGCACCACTCTTGAAGCCGATCAAACTTACGGATTGCATCAGAATCTTCCCTTCCTTTGGTTTCAACGACATAAACAGTTTTGTCGGCAGTTCTAACTAGGAAATCAGGGTAATAGTTTCCGATTGAGCCATCTTCTTTTTTGTATTCGATTCGCAATGCAGAAGCTTCTTTATTCTGATGGTTCTTAGTAAACGCAATTACGTCACTAGTTTTCTCGAGGAACTGTGAAAATTCGAGTTCGAATCCAAAATCACCCACCACACGATTAAATATAGATTTTTTGGCCAGTAAGAACGGCTTGTCGTTCACGACAAAAGGCCGTGAGTCACTAATTTTTATATATCTCTTGATTTCAGCTTCTCCGCTATCTCTAACAATTAGAGAGTTGATTCCTTGCTTGAAAGCATCTTTGATAACGGCAACATTCGAAACATTCGATAGATTTGTAAGAACGTTCAAATCCGTAAGATCAACTTGGGTTTCGAACAAGTAATTCTGAATGAAATCTTTGACCTTTTCAAAAAGTATATTATGCCCACTAAATAACCTAAGTTCACGCATGATTCCTTGGACGAAAAATCCTATTACACTTTGATAATCCGGGGTCACAGTTCCGTCAAAGACTGTTGTATGGTGAAAGCTCTCCGCCACGACATCTTCGAAAACAATCTCACGCTTTTCTTCTTCAGAGTATATTTTGATAGGTGATTTCTTTATTTCGAAAGTAGAAACATCCAAGTCTGAAAGATTTTTGTACTCTCGCTGAATCCTCGGTGACATGACCGGTATTTCGAAATCGAGTTCCTCAATGTTCTTGTCATCGTTCTCTGAATCGACTTCGATTACTGCGGGTGCGATTGGTTTCGATGTCGTGCCCATTGGACGATGGTCCAAAATAACGCCTTCACCGTTAATTGAACTCACAAACTCCATAAATGAAGGCGTTCCAATAATGCTTACGTATTCGTCAACATCATCAAATCCGAAAAACATTCGTCTCAGACCACGTCCGAGGGTCTGCTCAGGTAGTATTTTTGAATCTGCTGCATAAGGCCGTAGTCCAACAATGGTCGTTACGTTCTTTACATCCCACCCCTCTTTAAGCATCATTACAGAGACTATGACTTTAAAAGGGCTCTCCCAACTATCAATTTCATTTGCTTGTCTCCTAAGTAAATCAAGCTCCTCTTTTTGCTTTCCGGTAGTTGACTCAGATATAACACCTGTTTTGTTTGTATGGATAGTAAGCACTGAATCACGTAGTTCGTGAAAACTAGTTCTTATATAGTTCGCTACATCATCACAGTTTTTAGTGTCATCCGTCATTATGAATAACAAAGATTTTTTGTTCATTTTCTGATGGACTTCGTAAGTTTTCTTCCATTCTTCTAACCCAAGATTGATAAAATCACGATATTTCTCGCTAAAAACTGAGCTTTGGTTTTCTTTTAGCCGACTTTGACTTACAGCATCTGGGACTACAGGCTTTTTAACAATCTTCTGATGTATTGCTTCCACTAGCGGATAGTCAGATATTGTTTGAACAAATATTGAGCCATCGCTCTTCTTTGGCGTGGCTGTTACATCCAACTGTAATGACAAAGCTGAGCCTTTTTGTTTGAGCCGGTTATCGATGTCCTGGATAGACTTAAACCAGGTTGATTTAGCATCCCAAATATGGTGAGCTTCATCATTAATGACAACCAATTCATCAATATCTCGAACGATGTCTCCCAAATCAATTTTGCTGTCATTTGTTTTTGCTACAGGTTTGCCCCCAAGAAAATATTCTGACAAGTCTTCATCATCAAAACTGGGCTCTGAATAGTCGCTCGCATAGACTCGGTGAATATTGGTTAAAAATATGTTTCCGTCATGCGACACATTTCGCACCTCGTCTTGAAGATGCAAGGTTACTTGGAAATCATCTTGCCAATTTCGCCCATCATAACCATTGTCAGGCAGAACTGGGTCTTGGTGGAAAATTTTCAAACCCTCAAAATCATTTTTAATACGCTCAAAAACAATTACATTAGGAGCGATCAAAAGAACATTTTTTGCGAGAGCTGAATCAGGTTCATATTTCTTGTGAAAATATACCCAAGCAACGACCAAACTCATTACCTTTGTTTTTCCCGCACCAGTAGCCATCTTTACGACAAATCGGAGCCAGTTTTCATCGAACATCCCGGCACTAACCCGCCCTATAGTGTCGTAACGAATGAGGTCAACTTTGTCTTTAACTTTTGCCACTTCATAAAGCCATATCACTGTTTCAATTGCTTCTCTTTGAGCAAAGTAATAACGAAAGTTAGAAGCTTCCTCATGTGTGTCATAAAAAAGATGATTTTCTTTAAACCACCAATTGAGTAACGATATTGAAGTCTCACTTGCACCTGCATAGTTGGCTTTTCGCCACGCATAAACTTCTTTCCTGAGCTGCGCGACTAACGGGGGCAGTAGCTTTTCATGACCCTGATCCCTTAGGTCTTCATCTGCAGGAAACCATCTGATTTCGGGTTCTAATATCGCGTATGGATCTTGAGGGAAGTCTTTATGTAAAGCCACTTTTAGCCTTCCACATCAATAACTTTGGTCGTATCGTTTCCGAAAATATCAACGACTTTGACTGCGACTTTTCTTTTACCTTTGGTGATTTGTCTGATGGCAGATGCCAGCTCTAATTCCCTGTTCTTTTTCGTTCTAAAACTTTGCCATTCATTGTCGAAAATGTAGTCACCTGTCCAAACTTCTTTTTCTTCACCAGCTTCTTCGACTAAAACGATTTCCTTACGACTTTGAAAATCAAAATCAATAGCCCAATAATCAATCCAGTCGCTCCATTTTTTTGTCAAAATCTCTTTCGAAACGTCACCAGATTGTTTATTTTTCGAGACCTTCACAACCTGGCCATTTTCGACAATGACTTTCGAACTTCCTGGTTTTAATTTTTCTAGTGCTCCATCGTCACTATCTTGACTGTAGAAAACCGAAAAATCCGTCAACTCAATAGTCAACTCTCGATTCTTTGCCGTACCCTTCACAATAGGTTTAACCTCAATAAAAGCAACATCATAAAACTTCACATGTCCACGCTCTACGGCTTTCTTATCAAAAACCTCACGAGGAATAACTTTAAAGGCAATGTCAACACCCTTTTCTCCATATTCAGAAAAATCAACACCCATCTCATAATCAAATCCAAGTACATCAACTTTGGTAATATTTTTTTCTATGCATTCAGCGAAGATCGATTCAATCAGTTCAGCTGATACCGGGTAGTTAATTGGGCCGATTGCAATTAGGCGATCTCGTTTCTTGCCAACAATATTTGAGAATGACTCAACAAGTTCACCACCGAACGCATTAAGAATAAGTTGAACAAACTCTTTTTCTTTTCGTTCAGCCTGTTTTACTCGTTCCTCGGCTCTCAAATCATCATTAACAGAAATAAAACTTTCTCGCTCATATCTACCGATATTGAGAATTTCAAATGCCCTGAAATCTTTGCCCTCTTTTTTCATTGAACGCTGGACATCGATCATTCGTTTCCTTGTTGTATGAATTGAGAACTTCCCTAAATCAGAACCAATCCATTTGCGATTCAATTTCTCGGCAACCGCAAGAGTTGTCCCAGAGCCTGCAAAGAAATCAGCAATTAGATCACCTTCATTAGAGGAAGCTTTGATGATTCTTTCCAGCAACGACTCTGGTTTTTGAGTAGGAAAATCTACACGTTCAGTTTTGTCGCGTTGAGAAATAATTCCAAAGTCCCATACATCATCGGCATTTTTCAGTTCGTCTGTGTAGTACTTGTATACTTTGCCGCCTGCTCTTACTTCTTGAAAGCGTCTACCGTCTTCATCTGTTTTGAAGTATCCTCCAAATGTTCCTTCATCCGTATTTCTTTCATCTCCAGCTTCCTTGCCGTTGTAGATATAATCCTCTGAATTTCGAGAGTACCAATACACGGTGTCGTGCTTTCGGTTGAACCAGGACCTGGCACGGCCTCCACCGTTTTTGTAATACCAAATGATCTCATTTTTTAGATTTGCTACACCAAAAATTTCATCGAGAATCAGCTTCATGTATGAGGATACCCGATAATCACAATGCACATAAATGCTTCCATTATCAGAAAGCAAATCTGCCATTATCTGCAACCGCTCATAGATCATTGCGTTAAAGCTGTCAACGCCTTTTCCCCAAGTATCCCTGTATGCGACTTCTTCAATTACAGAAGGCTTCTTGGTTAAAGTCTCCTCATCTATTCCTTCACCGACCTTAATATCGATTGAAAAATCTGCACCTACATCAAAAGGTGGATCAATATATATAAGCTTGAGGCCTCCTTGTGCTTCAATTTCTTTTCGCATTGGGCCATTTTTCAGAGAAGAAAGTATCAGCTTGTTATCTCCCCATATAAGCTTGTTTGTCCACCCGTGGATTTGACGGCCGCTGTCGTCAAAAAGCGTGGCACTCATGTTGATTTTGTCTTCACCTCTTGGTTCATCGATCTGCTCAATTACCTGAAACGGAAGAACTGTGTTCGTCACTTCACTTGTTTTGCCATTCCAGACAAGTTCAATCTCTCGTTTGTCATCAAAAAGCAGAAACCGGTATTTCTCAGGCAGAGGTTTGCCAGCTTCAAGATATTGAATAATATCCCTTTTCTCATGTTCACTTAAAAGCATTCTGTCTCCTTCGACCAATGTATTTTAGGTTAAATCGTGCCAAGTTACTTGAATAAACAAAAATTAAAGAGCCCTTTCACGACAGCTATTAGGTGTTTCGAACCAGAAGATTCACTATGAGTCAAAATGTCTACGCAAAAACGAGACTTCGATATGGGAGAATATAGATAAAGAGCAGAAAAACCAAGGAGCGAAAGCATGGTACAGCAACATATGGACTTACTAATGCATTTTGAAGGCCGTTTATACGACCGCTTTGAACAAAGCTTCAGTAAGTGGCACGTTGGAGCAACAAAGTTATACAAAGACCCAAATTCGATACCTATGCTTAAAATTATGGGCGAAGTATTGTCCCAAGATGCCACAGAACTTGTTCGTTACTATTTCGTCCGCAAAATTCACTCGTGCTGGTTACTACTTCAAAGTGTATTTATTTCAATTGCTTCAAACAATATTGGGTCTACGCAAGTATCAATTTTTCCAATACTGAGAACAGAAATTGAGCAATTAGCGAAGATAAACTGGATTATTGGTGATACCTTATCAGTCACAAACGATGAAGGAATCAGTAAATTCAGTGCTAGAAAAGTAGGAGAACCCGGGGCGATTCAAGAGATTTTTAAACGTACCGCAAAAATTGAGCTTTGTGAAATTTTATCGGGCTTGAAAGAAGAAGAGCTTTTCCTTGACGACCCTGACATCGAAAGTCGACTACCAAGCAAGATAGATGCAAAGCTCACTTCGTCTATAAAAACTGTTAAAGAACTCTTCGAGGACTTAGACCTAGATATTCACAGCGAAAGCTACATTGAGTTATACGATTATATAAAAACTAAAAAAGTTTTTGGATTTGGCGTACCTGATCGCACATCTTTAGTTTCCAACTTCATTAAAAAGTATTATTCAATGAGCAATGTAGCCGTTAAAGCAAGGAAGCCCTACGCAAACTTCAGTTTCCTTTCACATTCCCCTGACTACGCAATTCTTCAATATTCAAAGATAAAAACGATAGGTGGTCAAAAAGCACTCGCAGTTTCATTACATCCAAGCATTTTGGACAACTTGATGATGGCTCAAACATTCCTTATAAACGTTGTTTGTTGGAATTATTTGGTTTATGGCTTAAACGACGACTATTTCTGCAAAGAAGTGATCAAGCTCAACAAGCTTCGAAACGAGTTTATAGATGCACTCCAAATAGATATATAGACCTTATTAGTCATAAAGAAAACATTAACCTATTCATTGTATCCTCATGATCTTTGCGTTTTTCATCTAACAGACGTTCCATCTCCAATTGCTCCGGATCAGCCGGACCTATAGGGGAAATAGAACCATTTAGATAGCCAATACCCTTTAATACTGAGAGTGCTACCTTCGCATCACCACTTTCTAGTGCATCATCAACAACAGATAACGACTTTTCAGCAAGCTGCACTAAACGTGCGTTAGTTGCATCTCTCAACTCACGAGCCTTCTTGTTTTTCTCAGCTTCAAAGTTGACATCGCCTTGCCATCTGTAGATTGTTGACCGGTCTACGCCAATCTCTTTAGAAACAGCTGTAATTCCTTGCCCTTGAAGAAGTAAGTCCAAAGCCATAGTTTGCTTAGGAGAGAGTTCTATATCTGTAGCGTTTTGATGCATTTCGTTGTTGCTAGTTCTCTTACTCATTTCTGATTCCAGTCTGTAGCAGTAGTCATTGACGAAGTTAATATTTGCGGGTTATAAGGTTTATATCCCTCTTCTTCTTCATTTTTCACGAACTGAGCAAGCCCATTTAAACCATAAATCCACTCCTCAAAACGGTTCCAATCAGAAATGGTTGGGTGTACCAATTTATATTTTATAGTATTATGTCAATATGACTTTCTCAATCCTGGCGATTTCTGATGATAAATCTGAGATTGGTATTGCTGTGCAGTCCAAGTTTCCTGGCGTTGCTACTAATGCAATAT
>JAGPDB010000003.1 GCA_018057765.1 Acidimicrobiia bacterium | reverse complement strand
ATCTACAAATAAGTTTGCGATTTTAACCTTTCGGTTTACAAAAGCATTTAATTGAATACTTGAAAGATTCACGCCAGTTGACGGTTGCGATGGATGGTTAATTGCAAAATAACCGCTTAATGCTTTCTTAAGTTCTGTGTGAGTTCTTGAACCTTGAACTAACCCTATAGATTTAAACCAATCCAATGTATCCGTAACTTTAAGTGGCATTGAAGGAGTTTCAGAATTCGCTATACTACCAATGTCTAATTTATCCATTTTCTCAGTTTAGTGCATTAATTATCACTAAGCAAGAAGAGTTAGTAAATACTTGCTTTCTTCAAAACGGAAAATAGATCGTCAGACTAAATAGGGTCTACTAAAAAAGGTTTCAATGAATTCTAAAGGTAAACCTCTAGTAAACATTTACTAATTCTCTTTCGAGTGTTCTAAATAGCCAACTATACAGTGATCAACGTAGGATTCGTCTATCTATTCCTGGTCGTGAAACCCAGAATGCGATAAACGGATACTCCTTAGAAAGGAGGTGATCCAGCCGCACCTTCCGGTACGGCTACCTTGTTACGACTTCACCCCAATTACCAACCCCACCATAGGCAGCTCCCTCTCCGAAGAGTTAGGCCACTGACTTTGGGTGTTGCCGACTTTCGGCGTGTGACGGGCGGTGTGTACAAGGCCCGGGAACGTATTCACCGCAGCATTGCTGATCTGCGATTACTAGCGATTCCAGCTTCAAGAAGTCGAGTTGCAGACTTCTATCCGAACTGAGGCCGGCTTTATGGGATTCGCTCCACCTCGCGGTATCGCAGCCCTTTGTACCGGCCATTGTAGTACGTGTGTAGCCCTAGGTGTAAGGGGCATGATGACTTGACTTCGACCCCACCTTCCTCCGAGTTAACCCCGGCAGTCTCTTGTGAGTCCCCACCATAACGTGCTGGTAACACAAAATAAGGGTTGCGCTCGTTGCGGGACTTAACCCAACATCTCACGACACGAGCTGACGACAGCCATGCACCACCTGTGTAGGATCCCTAAGGATCACGGACTTTCATCCGATTAACCTACATGTCAAACCTAGGTAAGGTTCTTCGCGTTGCATCGAATTAAACCACATACTCCACCGCTTGTGCGGGCCCCCGTCAATTCCTTTGAGTTTTAATCTTGCGATCGTACTCCCCAGGCGGGACACTTAATGCGTTAACTTCGGCACGGAATGCGTTGATCGCATCCCACACCTAGTGTCCAACGTTTACGGCGTGGACTACCAGGGTATCTAATCCTGTTCGCTCCCCACGCTTTCGCTCCTCAGCGTCAGTAATGGCCCAGAGTGCTGCCTTCGCCATAGGTGTTCCTCCCAATATCTGCGCATTTCACCGCTACACTGGGAATTCCACACTCCTCTACCACACTCAAGTCATAATAGTATCGCAAGGCTGCTCCAGGTTGAGCCTGGAGATTTCACTTGTCGACTTATTAAACCGCCTACGAGCTCTTTACGCCCAGTAAATCCGGACAACGCTCGCCCCCTATGTATCGCCGCGGCTGCTGGCACATAGTTGGCCGGGGCTTCTTCTGTTGGTACCGTCACTTTCTTCCCAACTGAAAGCGGTTTACAACCCTAAGGCCTTCATCCCGCACGAGGCATCGCTGCATCAGGGTTTCCCCCATTGTGCAAGATTCCTAACTGCTGCCTCCCGTAGGAGTTTGGACCGTATCTCAGTTCCAATGTGGCTGGACATCCTCTCAGACCAGCTACCCGTCGTTGCCTTGGTGAGCTTTTACCTCACCAACAAGCTGATAGGCCACGAGACCATCCCAAAGCGCCTGAGCTTTCTTCTATTTACCATGTGATAATTAGAAGGTATTCGGTATTAGACCTCGTTTCCAAGGCTTATCCCAATCTTCGGGGCAGGTTTCTCATGTGTTACTCACCCGTTCGCCACTTCCCACTTCGGTGCAAGCACCAAAGCTTCTCGTTCGACTTGCATGTTTTAAGCGTGCCTCCAGCGTTCGTCCTGAGCCAGGATCAAACTCTCCATCGAAAATTTCTGTCACAAACAATCGGAATATGATTGTAAGGACTTTCAATCTTGAGTGTCATTGATCTGACTTTTTCGAGTTTTTTTACAAACTCATTTTTTAATTGAACTTAAATTGCATCGAAGCTTTTAACGACTTGACACAATCTAAATCCAGGAATTATTTTCGGTCGACTCTACGAAAACGTATCTAATAAATTAGATCGTCTCGCATGTCGCCCGCACTGTATTTTGGCGTCTATTTTCCGTTTTCAAGAAGCAAGTATCAGAGATAAGTTTTTTAAGGACTTCCCTGAACTGATTTACATCCAATGTAAATCGCGTATTATTTTGACCCCAATAATAGCGAGTCGCAAATACGTAGCTCAAAGAGAATAGTACGATTTTGGCCTCCAGTCAAAATCGTAGAGCACATTTTCTAAAAATAATTTGAAATATCTTAATTTAATGAAAAGTACGCCTATAAAATCGATTAAAAGATTTACAGAATATTAAGCTATTACTAGGTTTAAGCATCTTCATAGTCGATCGATCAAAATATTCATCTAAATTAAATTTTTTAGAAAATTTAAGAATTATTTTGCCAAATCAACAGTCTGAACATTTTCAATTTCGATTAACCAGTCGGTAAATCTTTCATCATATTTTGCTTTTTCTTTTATCGCTTCTTTATCAGCCGGAACATATGCTTCAAAATTTGATGGATCAAGATACTTTTCTAATTCTTTTTCAATAACGGCATTCGTCTTACCGTCAGTTCTTTCTTTTAAGGATTTTCTGATTGGACCTCTAGCATAATCTAAAATAAATGGTGCTTTTTGTTCTCTGTTTAAATTATAACTTTTCGCTATTGTTGCTAACCAATTACTGACCAAGGTAAATTCATCAGGTTTAAAAACAAAAATTCTTTCTACTGGTAACAATTGTGGCGACACATTATCTTTCCCAGGATGAGATCCGTTATCGGCACTTACACCATACATTTTTAAAAATTGTAAAAGTGTAGGATCAACAACCACCATTTCATCATCAACTTTTACTTCCAATCTCATATGCCAATTTCTATAAGTAACTAGCTCAACTTCATAGCCTTTTAACCTAAGAGCATACGCAAGTGCCTTGCTGGCAGGCCCACAGTTGCTTGCAGCCAACCAATTAATTTTGTCATCACTAGGTGAACGTCCATCAAGATTTTCGGCATTATTAGATTTGCTAAGATTGTATAAGACGAAAGGTAAAGACTCTGCAATATCATCTGCAAATTCAGGATTATTTATACCATCGCCAATTCTTTCGAGCATGCTCACTTCATCTGACATAAGAATACTTATTTCTCACTAGGCTTTTAGTTAATTTTAAAACAGGTTTGGTCATAATTGATATATCGACTAGTTTCGCAGATTCTAAAGAGACCAAATGAAGCTTTCTTATCGCTCCGGTATTAATTCTAGGTTCAGTTTTTTCATTGCAATGTCTGACAAAATTTTTGGAGCTGTATCTCCAATAGTTTGCTCATAAATAAGCATAAGGGGTTAAAGAAGAATAGAGCAAATCAAGACTGGTTCACTGAACGAAAAGACAACAACGCCACTAGGACGAAAAAGGTAATTGCAATGGCTAGCGTTACATAATTCCTTTTTATTTGACGTCATTCATTTTTTGGTATCTTTTCTTTTTTAGTTGCACTCAAAATAAACAAAATGATTATTAAAGATAAAATTGCTGGTGTTAGGAATAGACCAATTGCATCTGCACGTTCTGCCCAACTTGGTAAGGAGCTATTGTAATATTTTTTGAATAAAAAAGTCTTGTATAGCTCTTCAGAATAAGCTGAATATGCATCTTTATCGATCTCATCAATATGCAGTCCCATTGAGACAAATGCAAAAAACAATAATATTGAATTGGAAATTTTATATCGAATTTTTTTATCTAACTTAATGTGTATACCCGAAACGAACCAATATAAAATTGTCCAAAAAATGAAGTAAACAACTACTATAAGGGACCCGCTAATTCCTCTCATTGTCGATGGAATTATAGCCAAAAGTAAAATTGAAACTAAATAAAAATTGTGAAAAAAGTTATCTGATGTTTACGATCTTTTATGTCTGAGTTTTCCATATAGGTGTCTCATCCTTTTTTTAAGGCTTAATTAGCTAAATCATAATAGATTTTCTACGTTTTGAACTGGCAAAAACAATCATTAAGGTCATGTTTGCTATCCCTGAACCAAAAAATAATACGTGTCCGGCGTCGGAAAACTTTCTAGGAATATACGGTGCTACTGGTAAACCATCATAATCAACGTGGTTATAGGCAGAATATTCTTTTTCTTGGTAATAAGTTCCCGAAACATCACCATTGTCACCTTGTATCACGAATGCAGATACTACAAAAATAATTGCAAAAACTAATAACAACTTTTTAAATCGAAAGAATGGATCCCTTGCAAAAATTATTATTGAAGTCACTAAAACTGCGATAAATCCAATAGCATAGGCAGGAATATACGCTAGTGCAATCCATCCGTGGAGAACACTCCTAGCCGAGCCAACTGTGGCTATCGTAAATAATAAAACTGCAGTTAAATGTGTTGCTATTTCACTTCGCCTAGGAGGGTTCTGCATTTATAGGTCTAACACTAGCTAGCCATATTTTTTGCAACGAATTCCCAATTTATTAATGAATCAATAAATGTTGAAATATAGTTAGGACGAGCGTTACGAAAATCAATATAGTAAGCATGTTCCCAAACATCCATAGTTAAAAGTGCTTTATCTCCATTTTTCAAAAGATTATCAGCATTTGGAGTTTTAACAATCTCAAGACCTTTATCGTTTTGTACGAGCCATGCCCATCCAGAACCGAATTGAGTTGTTCCTGCTTCAGCAAATTTAGCTTTAAATTCATCATATGAGCCAAAAGCTGAGTTAATAGCTTCTGCCACATCACCTGTTGGTTCACCGCCACCATTTGGTGTCATTGAATTCCAATAAAAGCTGTGATTCCAAACTTGTGCTGCATTGTTAAATACACCGCCATCACTAGTTTTGATAACGTCTTCTAGTGAAGAATTTTCTTTATCTGTACCCTCGACTAATTTATTTAAATTTGTTACGTATGCTTGATGATGCTTGCCGTAATGAAACTCAAGTGTTTCTTTAGAGATATGTGGCGCTAATGCGTCTAGTTCGTATGGTAATGCTGGTAATTCGAATGCCATGATTATAACCTTTCTAATGTTATTTTCCGTTTACGACAGATAACTTAGCACTAGATTGATGACTTTATTGAAAGTTATCTAATTTTCCATGGTCCATAATTCTATGTTGGCTTCATGATCTAGAAAGTCGGTCCAAGTCAATATACGTTCGCCTACTATACAATAGCCATGCCGTTTATAGAAATCGATGACATTATCAGCAACTTTCTGTACGTGAAGTTTTTTAGACTTAGCATTCATGACATTGTCAATCAGGTTTAAATAATCCCATAAATGTCTACCTATGCCAAAAGATTGCTTATTATGATCTACATAAAATCCCCAAATAAATAATTCTTGATCTATAAATTCATAGCCTATTGTTCCTAAAATTTGTTTATCTACAACGGCAATAAATATTTTCGATTCATCATTAGATAATTTTTCATAAATATAATCATTTAAAAACTCAATAAATTTATCTGATCGGAATACTTCTTCATTTAAGCCATCACAATGGCCATAAGTATTTTCGTATTGGGGGCGGAGAAATGAAACTATTTGATCAAGATCAGACAAGCTTGTTTCTCTAATAATCATGAAACTGAAATCTGAGCCCATTTTCGTTTACCGACTTGAATATAAGAATCGTTCAAATCTTTTATTAAGACTTCCCCATTCTCGTCATCAAAAACTTCGTCATTAATTTTGACAGCACCTTGTGAGATCATGCGTGCCCCATCTTTATTTGAAGTTACCAAACCTATGGTATTCAATATTCTTGCTAGTCTTTCGCTACCGGGATTCTCTGTATTTTCATATTCGGCTGATTTCAATTCAAAAATCTCAATATCATCCGGACGTTCGCCTTTGGAAAAAACATTAGCGAATTCCTCTTTAGTTTTTTCACCTATTCCAACACCGTGATATTGATCTACAACGGTTACAGCTAATAATTTTTTAGCGTCTACAGGTGCCAATAAGCCAGATTTTATATCATTTAATACTTCTTGGACCTGTTCAGGAAACCAACCAGTTGCGAGTTGAAAATATTTAGGCATAATCTCATCAGAAATTTTCATTACCTTGCCATACATATCAAGCGGTTCATCGGTAAGACCAATAGTATTGTTCAAAGATTTGCTCATCTTTTTATTGCCGTCTATACCTTCTAATAGTGGCGTTGTTATACAAATTTGAGGTTCTTGGCCTTCCAACTCTTGTAAGGGTCGACCCATCAAAAGGTTATATAGTTGGTCAGTTCCACCAAGCTCTACATCAGCATCTAAAGCTACAGAATCGAAACCAACCAAAAGAGGATAAAGAAATTCTAAGACAGAAATAGGTGAACCTTCTTTATATCTTTTAGAAAAATCATTACGTTCTAAAAGCTGTGCAACAGTTACTGAACCCATTAGTTTCATTATGTCGACAATACCTAATGATTCCAGCCATTCACTATTCATACGAATTTCTGTTTTTTCTTTATCTAAAATTAGAAATGCTTGATCTAAATATGTTTCCATATTTTTAGTAATTTCTTCAACACTTAAAGTAGGTCGGGTAACATTTTTACCACTAGGGTCACCAACACGAGCTGTAAAATCACCTATTAGCAAAATGGCTTTATGGCCTAAATCTTGAAATTGTTTCAATTTCCTTAGAACAACTGCATGCCCTATATGTATATCGGCAGAAGTTGGGTCGATGCCAAATTTTATACGTAGTGGTTTGCCTTTTTTTAGTTTGGCGGCCAATTCTTTTTTATTTATAACATCAGAGGTACCAGTACATAAAATATCTAACTGGCGTTCTATCTCTTTTTCGTCCATTATTTTCCTTATGTGGAGTTTTAGCAGGGACGGACCCTGCAATCAATTGTTAGCGAAGTTTTGCTCCGAGTTGGGTATCTACACCTCTTATGATTTGGGTGCGCAATGTTGATTGGTCTTCATCGCTCATAGTTCCGTCTTGTGACCTTATTCGTAAAGCATAAGCTATTGACTTCTTATTTTCACCTAATGATTCACTCTCGAAAATATCGAAACAATTAATTTCTTCTATTTTTCCGTCACCTAAATTTATTATTGTATTTTGTAATAGATCTACGTTAACCTCTTGATCAACTACAAAAGCTAAATCAAAACTTAAATATGGATAATTTGATAGCTGTTCATATTTTACAGATTCTGATTTACATGAATAAAGTGTATTTAAATTTAGTTCTGCACCATACATATTAGTATCGCTCAATCGCTCGCCAACAAATCCGACTTCTATATCACCAACAGAAATCTTTGCAGTTCTCGTAGGATGAAAACCAACTTTATTAGTTGGATCTATTCTAAGGTCTGAAAGTTTAAGAAGTGAAAAAATATTGCGGACTACATCTATGGCATCAAATACATCAAATTCTCGACGAGTTGAATTAGGCCTTGAATCTTGTCCACCTGTAAAAGCAATTGCTAAATGATTAGTTTCATTAGGTTGTAAATTTTCGTCGAAAGGAAGATTAAAAACGTGCCCAATTTCAAAAAACTTTAGATCGCTAATACCCTTAGATACATTATGCTCACAAGTCTTAAAAAGGCCAGGCAAAATTATTGGACGTAAAATACTTGCGTCGGAACGTAAAGCATTTTTTGTCTTTACAATATCATTTTTATTATAACCGAACTCTTGGAAAGTCTCGCTTGCTTCAAGAGGTAAAGTATATGCTTCGTTGAATCCAGAGCCCACTAACATATCTTCGATTAGACGTTGTAATTTTTGTTCACGATTTAAATGACCAACTTGTATATTGATTGCAGGAATAGTCGAATCAAATTTATCGTAACCAATGCGTCGTGCTACTTCTTCAATAAGATCAATTTCACGAGTTAAATCAGGTCGCGAAGTTGGAATAACAACTTCAACCTCTTCATTTTTTGGCAATACGGAAATAACCAATGGAGCTAAAGCTTTGACAATATCATCACCAGAAATAGCATCGCCTAGTATCCGTTCGACACGAGAGAATCTTAAAGTTATCGTTACTGGCTTAATCTCATTCTTATATTCGTCAGCCTCAAGCTTTGAAACTTTAGCATTCGCGAATTGCGTAAATAACTGTATTGCTCTATGAGCACCATGATCAGTAAAATTCGGATCAATCCCACGCTCAAACCGCGAAGAACTTTCAGAGCGCAAACCTAAGCGTTTTGAAGTTTTAGAAATAGAAGCCGAATTAAAATAGGCTGATTCCAAAAATATGTTTTTAGTATCATCTGTAACTTGAGAATCAAAACCACCCATCACGCCTGCAATAGCATGAGGAATATTATCCTTGGAACAAACTAACAAATCAGTCTCTAGTAAGGTTTTTACAGTACCATCAAGAATTTTTATTTCTTCGCCGTCTTTAGCGCTACGTACAATAATTTCTGAACTACCTAGAGAATCTAAATCAAAAGCATGTAGCGGTCGGCCATATTCGACAAGAACATAGTTAGTAATATCTACAACATTATTAATTGAACGAATACCAGAACTTGTTAATCTTTGAACAATAAATGAAGGCGAAGGGCCAATTTCGACACTTAAAGTTCGGCCAACGAGACGAGGGCATTTCTCGTCATTTTGTATATCGACTTTAGGCTGAGGTAAATTTTCATCAATAACAATATCTTCAAGAAAAGTATTTACATCAGGAGCCTTAAGAGCTTGGCCAAATGCTGCACATAATTCTTTGGCAATACCATAAATGCTCATAGCATCAGGGCGATTAGGAGTAATAGAAATATCAATTATAGGATCGTTAAGTCCAAGTACTTCACAAATATCCTTACCAATTTCTACATCATAATTAAGTTCTAAAATACCATCATGGCTTTCACCCATATTTAATTCACGAGGTGAACACAGCATACCATCAGATTCAATACCACGGATTTCTTTTTTACTAAGGCTAAACCCGCCAGGTAAGGTAGATCCACTAGGAGCGTATGGAACTTTTATACCGGCACGAACATTTTGCGCACCACAAACAATCTGTTTCTTTTCGCTACCAGTATCAATATCTACAAGCTTTAATTTATCGGCATTAGGATGAGGTTGTGTATTCTCGACTAAAACAGTAATGACACCGGTAATCTCTTCACCAGGGATTTGAACGCCCTCCACTTCGAGACCAATAGCATTTAATGCATCTATATAGGCCTCTAGGTCTTTATCAATGACCATAAAATCTTCTAACCAAGAAAGTGGGAATTTCATATATATACCTCTGAACTGTCTTAAAATTGCTTTAAGAAACGTTGATCATTGTCGAATACCATTCGCAATTCGTTAAGACCATATTTAATTTGCGCAATACGGTCGATGCCAAATCCAAACGCAAAGCCAGTATATTTTTCTGTGTCGATACCACAAGAATCAAATACATTTGGATCTACCATTCCACAACCGCCAATTTCTATCCAGCCGGTATGAGAACAAACTCTACAACCACTCATGTCGCAGAATGGACAACTTGAAGCGAATTCTGCAGATGGTTCAGTAAAAGGAAAAAACGATGGCAACATTCGTATTTTTGTCTTATCGCCTAAAAGTTCCCTGACGAAAGTCTCGATAGTTCCTTTTAAATCCTTAAAGGTAATATTTTCATCAACTGCTAAACCTTCAAGCTGATGAAAAACTGGCAGATGACGTGCATCTAATGCTTCGTTACGATATACACGTCCTGTAACAATTGTATATATTGGCGGTTTCTGCTCGAGCATAGTACGTACTTGAACAGGTGATGTATGAGTGCGCATTACAGAGGTCTCACTATTAGGTGCTTCGACATACAAAGTGTCTTGCATTTCTCTTGCTGGGTGAGAGGGTGGAAAGTTTAATGCTTCAAAATTATGCCAATCAGTTTCTACTTCCGGACCATAGTTAAGCACATAGCCCATTCCTAAAAATATATCTTCGAGCTCGCGTCGGGTTTGTGTTACTAAATGATATGTTCCAAATTTAACACCATGAGTACCACTGCTTAGATCTAATTTCTCGGTTTCATATCTAGCTTGGTTTTCTTTTTCCAATAGCGCTTTTTGTTTCGAAGCAACTAGTAAATCTATAAGCTCTTTGTGAGAATTTAGAGCTTTACCAATTATTGGGCGTTCGCTAGGTTCAACATCTTTCGTTTTTTGTCTAGATAACAAGAATACGGAATCTTTTCCTATGTATTTTGATTCAAATTCTTTTAAAGATTTTGTGTCACAAATAACTTCTATCTCTTTAGATGCTTTTTCTCCAGCATTTACTAGGTCGTCTTGAATTTGTCCCGCTATATTTAAGTTCGACATCTAATAAAATTAACTTTCGCTCATATTTTCACTTTTACACTAAATATTCGATGTGCAACTATCGTTGCAAGCATCGCTACATTTAACGATTCACACAATTCTTCCATATTAACACGTAATGGTGTGGCATTATTTTTAAAAAATTCACCTTTTATACCATGCGCCTCATTACCGAGTACAAAAGCAGCATTAGTTGCAAAGTCAACTTCGTTTAACTCAAGATCTGCATCAGCCCTGGTTGCATATAGTGGTCTTGTTTTTAAAATTTCAACTAGTTGGTACTCATCAGCAATAACGATTTCAATTCCAAAGATTGTTCCTGCACTTGAACGAATTACTTTTGTATTAAATGGGTCTACACCACCTAGTACTACAATGCCACCAAAGCCGAAAGCTGCCGCACTCCTAATTATTGTTCCAACATTACCCGGATCTGTAAGATTATCTAAGATAAAAATTGGTTTATTTTTATGATCTCCAGTCGATAAAGAATTCGGAGTTGAGATAGGCATTTTACATAGAGCAATTATGCTTTGAGGATTTTTTGTTGTTGCTATCTGAGAAATAATTTTATCGTTTACTTTAATCATCTTCTCAGAAGCAATATTTTTAAATAGATAGATTTTGTCAGAAGAAGAATAATATATTTCTTCAATTTGTGCGCCAAAGTCGATCGCACCAGCTATTGCTCTATATCCTTCAACTAAAACAAGTCTATGTTCATGACGTAAATTAGAGCTTCGCGATAATTCACGAAGCTCCTTTACAAATGCTTTTTCTAACATTTATTATTTAGCGGCTAAAGCGTCTTTTGCTGTTTGCACTAAGACTGCGAAAGTTGCTTGGTCATTGACTGCCATTTCAGAAAGCATTTTACGATCTACATCTACTTCTGCTTTTCTCAAGCCAGCAATAAACTGAGAGTAACTAATTTCGTTTATACGACACTGTGCGTTAATACGTACAATCCACAAACGGCGAATATCGCCTTTTTTTGAACGTCGGTCACGATATGCATATTGGCCAGCTTTCATTACTGCTTCATTTGCAGCACGAAGCGTGCGGTGTCTCGCGCCTCTATAACCTTTTGCTTTTTCCAATATTGCCTTGCGGCCTTTTTTTGAATTTACTGAACGTTTTACACGCGCCATAATTTTTTTCCTTTATGTAAATAATTTCTGCCTTGGAAAGGGTTTGAACTGTTTCGCATTACTGCGCTCTTAGAACCCTGACTATAAATTTATCTTTTTCCTAATAGACGCATAACTTTTTGCGCATCTTTACCAGTAACTTCAACGATTTCGTTCAGACGACGTTTGCGTGCTGATGATTTCTTAGACAAAAGGTGTGCTCCACCATGTTTGCGACGTCGAATTTTTCCAGTACCAGAGATTTTGAATCTCTTGGCTGCTGATTTATTTGTTTTTACTTTTGGCATGTTTCTCCTTTATGCACTTTTATTGCAGGGACGGACCCTGTAATTTACTCTTCTGGTTCACCGTCCAAGTCAATTCCGTCTAACTCTTCTTGTATACCTTTCTTATATTTAGATTTCTTTGCGTTTCTTATATCTTTTGCTGTTAGTTCTACTTCCACATCTGACTCTACTTCGATTGAATTTCCTTCAAGTCGATCTAATGTTGAAAAGTTTTTGTAAACTTTTTCTCCGCGAGCAAGTTGTTTTGATTCTATAGATTTCTTAGGTTTTACAGTTGGGTGAAGAACCATAGTCATATTTCTTCCATCTTGCGTTGGATTCTGAAAGACCATTGCTATATCTTCGAGATCTGTAGCTACCCTGTTAAGCAATTCTCGACCAAATTCTGGGTGAGCCATTTCCCTACCCCTGAACATGATTGTAAGTTTTACTTTTGATCCTTCTTCTAAAAACCTTCTAACATGTGTCATTTTCGTGTCATAATCATGACCATCGATTTTTGGACGAAATTTCATTTCTTTTACGACAACATTTGTAGTGTTTTTGCGAGCTTCTTTTTTCTTTTGCTCTTGCTCATATTTAAATCTACCGAAGTTCATTATTTTACAAACAGGCGGAGCAGTATTTGGAGCTATTTCTACAAGATCTAGGTCAGCTGTAGATGAAAGAATAAGTGCATCTTTTAAAGTTCGAACGCCTAGTTGGCTTCCATCTTCTCCAATTACACGAACTTCCTTAGCACGAATTTGATCGTTTATTCGGGTTTCTATAGTAGCGATTTCTTAGTATTCCTTTCGTAGTCTTTACCTAAAACAGACATGCTGATTTAAGGCCGAAAAAGTGGAAGGACTAATCAACATGAGCAAAACGCTCAGTCAATTCTGTTTGACTAATTAAATAATCAAACTGTTACCCCGTTAAAGTGAGCGGACTTAGTCGCGCTAGACTCTAAGAGGTGGAACCCTTCTGGTTCACTTTCTCGCAATATGTGAGATAGAAAGGATAGCACATGACAGGCCTCTGGACCCCAGGCGGAGACAATTCTCCGCAAAATAATTCTTCTGAGCAAGTAGCAAAAAATGATCAAGCAGAGCAAGAAATGGCTTCTGATGACGCTTTTGCAGGTATGAGTGAGGATGAAAAAGCCCAAGCTTTAGAGCAAATCACTAAAATGCGCGCTGAGTTATTAGAAACTCCGGCAAAAGACATTATAGGAAATCATATTGTTGGATTTTATGAACTTGCAACTGTTCATTTAAGTGAAGCAACTTCATTGACTGGCGCTGAGAAAGAAGCTCGTTTGAGCCAAGCTTCTCTTTGTATTGATGCAATGGCTGCCACTTTAAGCGGTCTAGGCGATCGTCTTGAGCAGCATAAAGATCCTCTTGCTGCAGCACTTAGTCAGCTTCAAATGGCTTTTGTTCAAGTGCGCAACGATGACGCTACAGAACAAGGCGAATAGTCTCTAATTCCTTTTAAAAGTCATATTAAGTAAGTTTATCAAGCGTTTGCTTAACTAATTATTATAGGGTAGGCATAGTGAAATCAGTTATAGGAGACTGAGGGATAGAGAATGCTACTAAATCTGGATGTAGGGCCAATGTCTCGTTAATTGGTGTCATGATACTTAATAAGTTCTCGACAATATTGGGATTAACCTTTTTTACGTCAGGATGCTTATGGAAAAATGTATCATTTGATGAGTAGTTTTCCAACATAGTACACGCTGATCTAAAATTTGATAATATTTCTTCACTATCTAATTTTATACCACCACTTTTATCATTTATAAGGCCATTTAATCTTCCTAGAGCTAGATGCGCTCTCGATACCGGATCATATTTGATGGAATCTCTACGTCTTAGAGTATACGCGCGAGTTGATTCTCCAGGCTTTTTTACATTTTTCGATATTCTGTCAATAAAACTATCCATATCATCTAATGAACTTTGCACTCTATTATTAAAATCCTTTACAGTTGGTATTTCTGCTTGCCGCACAATTGTGGTTTTTGGTGCACCAGCAATTTGTTCATCTACCGAGAAATCCGCTGGTTTGTCAGTGCTATCGCGACTGACAGCTAAAGAAGGAGTAGCATCAAGAAATGATGTTCCTTTCGAGGTTTTTATCTGTAACATTTGATGACTCGATGCCCTGATTGATGTACTAGCACTATCTATGACATTCCCTGTTATAAATTCAATATCTAAACCAGGATCGATACTCTTTAGCAATTGACCTAAAAAAAGATTGGCACCAGTACACTGAAAATTTAATTTTCCTTCTACAACACAACTACCGAAATCTTTTAATTTTGTGGCTTGTCCAACACTTAGAGATTGATCAAAAGAATAGATACTACTATTTGCAACAGCAGCTTGAATTTCTGTAATTAGAATTGGATCTCTTCTAGTTATACCTGAATGACTACGCAATTGGCTCAAAGCTTCAGCTAACTCTGTGGCTCCCATTTTGTTTAATATACGTATTGTTTTCTTTAAATTACTTCGTATATAAGATTTCTCCATATCTACTACGTCTAGATTTTTTTGTATATATTCAGAATCTCGTTCAAAGAAATATAAATCATCACTTTTAGCAATTAATCTATAGCCTGCTACATTAGGGACTAGTCCACTATTGCCTATTCCTTGAAGTTGTATAGAAAGTTGATAATTTTGTCCAGAATATTCAATAACAGGTTCTAATGTATCGCTTTCATGCAGTAATAATAGTGTTGTACCAAATTGGGAAGATTCATCTATACCAACCACCTCGCCAATATGTTGTCCATGTTCATCTAAATATTGGAAACGGTCAACGATATTTGAAGCAGTTTGAGCTAACCCTTGACTAATGTATCCTGCTTTTCCTCCAATATAATTAAGGTATCTATTATTTTTTACGTTTTCCCACTTATAGTATTGAACTATAAGCCTACTATTAGGTTTATATAAGACACTTTCTATACCTTGCGCCGCTAATAAAAGTTGGGTTAAGTTTATATGCATTTTCAAAAATGAATCGAAAGGCTCTGCTTTTCGAAAACGATCAGCATATAAATCTTCTAGTGAAGTAAACCCTAATACATCATTAGGAGAGATCCCAACTAATGGTTCAGTTGGATAATACATTGTCTGGACTTCGTCACTCACGTAAAAAAAATCGTCCATCAATACATTGAAGTCAGTTCTAATATTCCCAAGAAAAACTTCATATTCAGCATTGCTTCTATGGGTAACATATGCAGTGTCATTACGATAATCAAAATCTACTTTAAATTCTGATTTTTTGGCCTTGGTCATATCAACAACAAGATCCAATACTAAGTCAATCACAAAAGCCCGAAAAGCTCCTGGGAAGTCTGCGCTCGGGTCTAATGTATGTTTAATATTAGATCTAGCCGTTTCATCGTCCAACTGCATATCTCGCCTGACGACTCCTCGATTAATTAGCCCTGCTGTATTTCCATCAATTGTACGTCCATTTGCAGTTAATCTGGCATGTTGTCTAGCCCTTTCTCTTGTTAATTCAAATTGTCGCTCTGTTGGACTTATTGGGATTTCTTCAACATCAAGTTGGAGACCCAATGTGTTTAGAAATCTAAAAACATCTGTTTCACTAACATATTTAACAACCAATTCTTTAAATTCATCTTCATGGTCTTCCATTGTAGATTGCAATGCATTTCTAACAGTTTGAAATATTTCATTACCGACCAATTCAAAAAATTCAGCTATAAACCGTTCGGCAATATCTGCATTTGTTCCATGACACAAATCATGTCTTAGATATATTCCATTCTCTTCATCAATAGATAGTGTACTTGGAATTTTCAATGGCTCTGAAGAAAACAAAGTGTATGAAAATAGTTCTACGACTGCTTTTCGAATTTCAATTTCTTTTTCACTAAAAGGTACTATCTCTTGTGATAAATATTGTTGAACTAATTCGCTATATCTTTTTTTTGCGACGCTTAGATCTGCGTGTTTATGTGCAAATGCAAATAAATCCACTCCATAATTTACACGTAAAGATCTATCGATCGGCGGAAAATCCCGCGTTTCATTACCCGTGGGTGTAAAATATACTATTCTGGAGTTACTCCCTGACCCCATATCATTAAAGTGCATCATTTGTGTAGATTGTACCATTCAACAGCAATTAAGCAAATTAGATTTTCTAGTTTAACGGAAAATATGGATAATTTCTATTAATCTTTACGCGTTTTGATGTTTTTTGCTTCAAAACGGCCTCTATGATGGAAATATAAATCAAATGTTGTTTTGGATCCGACTTCAATAAATCTTGTGCCATCAGCAATATTTATGCAATGAAAATCTAAAATCCGTCCATCTTCTAGCTCTATTTCGCCTAAACCGATATAGCTATCAAAAGACTTAACTTCCCCGCTGTAACATTGTCCAATTTCATCTTTATTAAAAATATGATCTGACATACTATAAATTCTTAAGAAACAAATCCGGTTAATTTTTTAGATTTTTCTTCCTTCATCGAACGCAATAATGAAATCATTTCCAAAGCTGTCGCTGCAGCCTCTTTTCCTTTATGGCCTTCTTTGCCACCTACTCGCTCTATTGCTTGTTCCTGATTATTTACAGTTAAAACTCCAAAGATGGTAGGTACACCAGTATTTAAAGCTACATTAGAAATTGCAAGTGCACAAGTATTAGCTACATACTCAAAATGAGGTGTTCCGCCTTGTATAACAGCGCCCAGACAGATTACTGCATCACTACCCTTTTCAGCAGCAGCTTTAGCTGTAACTCCTAATTCGAAAGCACCAGGCACGTACATTACTTCAATTTTATCTTCATCAATATTATTATCCTTAAGTTCTTCTAAAGCACCTTCTAATAATTTTGTAGTTATATCTTCATTAAATTTTGAAACAATGATTGCAATCTTTGCATCAGCTAGTTCAGAATCGCTCAGTTCACCTTTATAATATTGGCCCATTTTATTCCTTTTTTAAGATCCCTTGACTACTCTCGGGATGACAGTTTATCTTTTCTAGTTGATTGCTATTTATTCATTAGTTGATCAACATAACGAGCTAGACAATCTACCTCAATATTCACCAATGTTCCTGACAAATAGTCAACAAAACCTGTTTTTTCAATTGTCGTAGGTATAAGTGCAACATCAAAATCTTTATCAGACCTAGATGCAATCGTTAAGCTAACACCGTCAATGGAAACAGAACCCTTTTGACTTATATATTTCATTAAATCTTGTGAAGGTTCGATACAAATACGTATAGAGCCATCTGTCAGTGGGTCTATTTTTTTGATTTTAGCAATACCGTCCACATGCCCTTGAACTAAATGACCACCAAGTCGATCACTCAGCCGTAGAGGATGTTCCAAATTCACTTTCTCATCTATAACTAAATTACCCAGAGTTGTTTTGTCTATCGTTTCAATTTGAGCAAAAGTAGTAAAAGAATTATTATCGAAATTTGTAACAGTAAGACATACTCCGTTTACGGAAATAGAATCACCAATGTGTGTCTCCGAAAAAAAGTCATTATTATCGCAAATAATTATAAATTCTATAGCTCCATCGATATTTTTTAACGATTTGATACTTCCTCTATTTGAGATTATGCCAGTAAACATTATTATTTAATGTGCCCTTCGCCATTTGAACGTCTATCAATCTCGTAAGCACTTTTGCCATGTCGCTTCGCGTATGATTTCATCTCAGTTGCTGTGACGCTTGCCTCCCACTGGGAACGAATATCTCTGAACTCTGTAGAGACAATACCAATGACTAAAGATGCAAAACCAAATCGACTTATGTTGCTTTGTCTATCTTTAACATCGATATAACCACGAGTTCGATCTTCTGTCTCATAAAAGTTTACAATACCATCATCAAATCTATTTATTATATCTTTTGCAATATCTTCAGCATCTCCTGGAGCGACAATTGCAACAAAATCGTCTCCGCCAATATGCCCAAGAAATCTAGGCAAACTTTGAAAATCGTGTAATGCTTCGGCAATAATATGTCCCGCAAATTTAATTACTTCATCGCCCTTTAAAAAACCATAATAATCGTTATATGCTTTAAAATTTCCTATATCACAATACAATACTGCAAATTCTGAGTCGGGGGTAGATACAAATTTTTCAAGTTCGCTAGCAATACGAAAGTTTCCAGGTAAATGAGTAAGCGGCGAAAGATCGCGCATTTGTGAACTACGTCTTAAAACGCTTTTAACTCTTGCAGATAATACTGTTGGCTCAAAAGGTTTTACAATATAATCATCAGCTCCAACACTTAAGCCTAAAACTTTATCACTAGCAATAGAACGTGCGGTCAAGAGTATTATAGCAACATTGGTAGTACGTGGGTCATCACGCAATGCTTTACAGACCTGAAATCCATCAAGCTTTGGCATAACTATATCTAGGATGATAAGGTCGGGTTGAATTTCTATAGCTTTTGCAACTGCTTCTTCACCATCGCTTGCTATTGCAGTATCATAACCCGCGAGATTTAAATTTAGTTCAACTGCTCTTGCAACATCAGAATCATCATCTGCGATTAATACTAATTCAGCCATTAATTTTACGCCTGTCTCGCGATGTCTTCAAGTCTATTTATTTCAGCTGCTGGATCTGGCGAATTGAATACTGCATTACCAGCAACGAAAACATCAATTCCACTTTTTGCAGCTACGGAGATAGTTTCTTTATTTATTCCACCATCAATTTGTAGAACAAGATCTAAATTATTTTCTATACGATATTGATTAGCTTTTTCAACTTTTTCTAGTACTTCGGGTATAAATGACTGCCCACCAAATCCTGGATAAACACTCATGAATAATACAATATCTACATATGACAAAAACTCTTCAATAGCACTGAAAGGTGTGTCGGGGTTCAAAGAAATTCCAACGAATACTCCAAGACTTCTGATTTGATCTATATATTCTTTTGTATTTCCTATCTCTACATGTACTGTGATAGCATCAGCGCCCGCTTTTACAAAATCTTCTATTAGGATTTCTGGTTTTGTACACATCAGATGACAATCTAAAAATGAAGTTGTATAAGATCGTAACGATTTAACTACGGGGGCTCCGATAGTCAAGTTAGGGACAAAATGGCCATCCATAACATCGATGTGGATTCGGTCAGTAGCCTTATCGACAATAGCTAAAGCATCGGCTAAATTTGCAAAATCTGCAGATAAAATACTTGGGGCAATTAATGGTGTTCTTTTGAGACTTTTATGCACCACAATATTCTAGTATTCAAAGACTGTTAAAATTGGTGTTACTCGTCATTTTGACAAAGAAGCAACAATTTTTGTTTGTATAGCATTCATAAATTCATGAGATGGAGTTGGATCACCCCTAGAAAGGTCCATATCAAGATTTGAATTTGCTGGAATAAGATGAATGTGTGTATGTGGAACTTCGAATCCTGCAATTTCGAAACCTATTCGTTCACAATCGAAACATTGCATTAATGCTTGTGATATTTTTTTAGAAACCTTCATTATATGCGTCAAAATATCTTCATCAAGGTCTACCCAATGGTCGAATTCTTTAATTGGCACCACCAAAACATGTCCTGGAGTAACTGGATTAATAGTTAAAAAAGAAACAACTATTTCATCTTTATAAACGAATCTTGCAGGGATTTCATTATTAATAATTTTTGTAAAAATACTTGCCATATTTAGATCTTAATCAATAGTTTCATTCATTTGAAGTATTTTCTAAAATCAAAAAATACATAGAATCATTATATTGTCCAGGAGGTAATAAATATCCTCTTGATCTTTTGATTATATTTTCGGGTAAATCTTCTACTTGTATTTCTTTAAAATGAGGATGATTCCTAGAAATCCAATTATCAATTTCAATTGTTTCCATATTTGTGAAAGTACATACACTATAAACATAAATACCATTAGGTTTTACAAGACCTATAGATTCAGAAATGATACTTTTTTGGAGTTCAAAAAGATCTTTAACTATCGTATCTTTGATCGAATTTCTTGCATCGGGCCTACGTCTTAATACTCCTAAACCAGAACATGGAGCATCAACCAAAACTACATCAAACGCTTTATCAATAAAACAAGATTTAGTTCCATCACTAACTATTCCTGAAACATTATTGATCTTAGTTCTCTTTTTAGTATCAACAAATTTCTTCATACGTGAATGAGCTATGTCGTTTGCGTAAATATGTTTAGCTTTAGTCGACATCATGAATGATTTTCCACCAGGCGCACTACAGAGATCAAGGACGATATCAGTATCTTTTAGTGGTATGTTTTTTACTATTAATTGACTACCTTGGTCTACAACTATCGCATTACCATCTTTGATTATCTGTAACTCGCCAATATCGCCAGCAGATTCTAGTATTTTCGCATCAACAACAATATCTCCTGATGTGAATCTTGTTTGTATTGTCTCATCTGCATTATTTAGCGATCGATCTAGACCAAATAAGGTTACACATGGCGCTTGATTAAAAAGTGGCAAATATTTTGTATGGTCTTCACCGAATGTAGTTTGCAACTCTTTAACAATCCAATGCGGCATAGAATTTTGAATGCTAATTGATTCGTTTTTAAAGAATCTATCACCTTCGATATCGTTAACAATTTTTCTTGATAAAGCATTTACAAAGCTTTTATAAGCAAAAGGCATTACTGTCACAGTTTCGTTGACAACTCCGTGTGCATCAAAACCAAGCATTATTTGAGTCGCTACGCTCCTCAAAGCATTAATCACAATAGAATCCAACTTAGAGATTGGTCGTTTCGAAATTTTTGATAATGCATTATCAATACGGATTTGATTTCTTAAAGAGCTATATACAACATTAGTTATCATTGCTCTATCTTTTGAAGAAAAATTTGAACTACTTAATCTAACTGGAAGTATTTCGTTAGAAAAAGCACCTTGATCACATAACATAAGTATGTCAATAATAAATGCTCTTGTATTACTTGTAATATTTTTTAATTGTGAATTTTTTTTCGTCATAAAATCTTTATATCAAAACTTGGTTTATCGATTCCATTAACCCAATCTGTAATGTTCATAGCAGGCTTATTTTCACTTTGTACCTTTAATATTTCTAATGATCCATCACCATTTATTAGCATACCATTACGCGTTAATATTAATTCGTTAACATCACTCTTATTATTCTCTATAGATCCTACTTGTAATATCCTAAATTTACCTATAGAGGAATTGACATATGCTCCTTTAAGTAATGATCCTGCTCGCACTTTTACACTTATCTCTTCCAATGTAGAACTGGCATTTATCTCGAAATCAATTTTTGATAATTTATTTGCGTAAGTTGATTCACCTTTTTGTTCGTAAGGATCAATTTTGTCTATATCAATCAACACATCATTAAGCAATAGTTTTGCTTTTTGGGCCATTTGAATATAAAGATCTTCTGATGTAGTAGAACTATTAATCTCTATCTCGCTTAATGAATATATTGAACCCGTATCTAATCCTTCATCCATACTCATTATAGAAATACCAGTTTTTTCATCGTGTTCTAAAATTGCTCTTTCAACTGGTGCTGCACCCCTCCATTTAGGCAAAAGTGAATAGTGTATATTTATACAACCATATTTAAAACTATTTAAAACATCAACTGAAAGAATTTTTCCGTAAGCGACAACAATTCCAACTTCGGCTTTTTTAATTAAAATTAGCTTCTTAACAACTTCTTCTATTTCAATCTTATTATTAGGCTCAAAGACGTCTATACCTAGTTCTTGTGCAGCCTTTTTAACAGGTGTTGGGTATAAGGTATTACCACGAGAGCGTCTCTTGTCTTTTCCAGTTATTACACCAATAACTTCATGACCATTTTCAACTAGTGAATTTAAGATTTCTACAGAAGGATGTGGTGATCCAAAAAATACTATTTTGCGAGATTTAAACATCAAATATTAATTCTAGCCTTTAACGTATCTTTTTTAGTAGTTTCTGATGCACTTTAGCCCCTTTAGAAAAAGCACTACCTTTACGAAGCCGCTTTGAGACTTTTTCCAGATTCTTTAACCTAAAATATATATCATCAGTCTCGCTAGCATTATCTACAGAGGCGTATGCTTGACGTAATTCTTCGAGATGCTTTCTTATTCGAGAATATTCTTTTAAAAGCTTTTTGTTATTCTTAAAATCTATTTTTGTATTTTTATCCGATGATAAAGTTTTCTTTGGATCTTTTTTTAATGATTCTGTTTTTTGCTGTATTAGAGTTCCCATATCATTATTTTACTCGTAAGAATCTACAGCGAGTGACACTCGATGATTTGTAGAAAAATTTCTTATTAAATCATATGATTTTAATGTTAATTCTTGATGATTTTCCGCAGTGAGGGAAATATAGCTATATTCGCCATCTTCATAATACCCATCTAATATTTCAGTAGGAAATGTTTCAATTAGATTGGACAAATCATCATTTTTTACTTTTATTTGAACTGTTGCATTTATGGGGGCTGTTCCCAATTGCATTTTGAGCTCTAAATCTCTGTTTAGATTTGACACAAAATCACCAGCTTGTAAATCTTTTATTATTTGATGATCAGGCATTTTAGTTATTAATAGCATAGATATCTCAAGTTGAGTTTGTTTTAATAACCTTAATGCCCTTGTTATAGAAATTAGAGATTGCTCAAATGCATCCGAACGTGGTCTCAACAAATAAGAATCAAAATCCAAAAATACAAAGAGTAAAATATTTTTTGTTACAGAACCAATATGAAATATACTTTCAGTACCAATAAGTATATTTGGTATTTTACCGCTTATTAATTCTTCTGGGACTTCAGTATTTTTTTCTATCTCTAGGATATTTGTTTTAGGAAATAATTTATCCAATTCACCTTTTAAAGATTTATTACCTTTTCTATATTTCTTTAATTCGATACCACCACAGTTACTACAAATTTTTGGTCTAATCTTTTTACAGATCTCACAAGTCAGTTGATCATCACCAGAAAGAATTACATTATGGCTGCAATGCTCACACACAATAATGTTCTCACATTTCTTACATATCAACTTTCGCGCTATTGTTGTATTGTTGCTAATCAAAGCTACATTACCGCCGAGTTCAACAACTTTCTTTATAGCGTTAACAACTTTGTGTGTAAAGATTCCTAGTGTAGGGTCAGTTTTTAATAAGTTTTCAATTTGTATTTTAGGCCATAGACCTTCAGCGCTTCTTTTATCAGAAATATTGAAATCACGAACTACTACTGTAGGCACACTCGTTATTACTGTTAAATTACAATTTTCTTTTGCCGCACGTAATTTTGCAACATCAACACTATGAAATCTAGGTGAACGTTCATCTCTTAGTTGTTCAAATCCATCATCTAATATGATTATCGAATTCAAATCATCAACATTTGCAAATATTGCTTTTCTAGACGCAATAACCACACAGTTTCCCTGACCCATTTGCAAGTATACTTCTCTGCTAACTTTTCCATCTATATTAATAACAATAACTTTATGACCGGTTTCACGCAAGAACTTTGCAATTTTCATTCTAGAGTCCGGCGTGATTATTATTGTTGAGCCAATACTTGCAATATTTTCTAAAATTAATTTTCGTCTATTTTCTCTTGGGTTTACATATATTACTTGGGGCGATTTAGCATCACATGACGGTCTAGTAAATGATCTATAACTTGACTTTTGAAATTGGGTATCTTTGACTATCACATCTGGTGAACACATTCTTAAAAATACTACTGGTGAAACTAAATAATATTTTGATAACTCAATCGAAAATGACAGCATTTTTTCATTAGGACCACGACTAACAAATTCAATTACTGGTTTCAGTTTAGTTATCTCAATATCATCTGGAATTATTTCAGATTTCTTTATCACCCATCCACGAACTTTTCTTCCATTTAAAATAATTCTTACAATGGAGCCCACACTTATATTGTCTATTTCGTTAATACTATACCAATATAATTTTTCAATTTTTAGAATGTCTGGCTGTATTAATGCATACATTGAAACGACTATAGGTTGAAACGATTTTTTAGCTGCTCAACATATTTATCAACTTGTTCCCAAGTAAAGTGATCTTCACTTCTACCAAAATGACCATAAGCTGCAGTATTTAAATAGCGTGGTTTTCGTAAATCGAAATTATCTATAATTGCGCCAGGGCGTAAGTCAAAGGTCTCTTGAATTGCTTCGTTTAACTGATCTAAATCAACATTATTGGTATTGAAAGCTTCAATGAATATACTCACAGGTCTCGCAACACCAATAGCATATGCAACTTGTATCTCACAGCGTTTCGCCAAACCAGCAGCAACAACTGATTTTGCAATGGCTCTTGCAGCATAAGCTCCTGAACGGTCTACCTTTGTAGCATCTTTACCTGAAAATGCGCCTCCACCATGTCGAGCCATACCACCATAAGTATCAACAATAATTTTTCTACCTGTTAAACCAGTATCGGTGTGTGGACCTCCATAGACGAATGAACCTGAAGGGTTAATTAAAAATCTGGTTTCAGAAAGATCAAAATTTTCGGGTACCACTGGTCGAATTACATGTTTTATAATATCGCTTTTTAATTCTTCGATTTCAATACCCGGATCGTGTTGGGAAGAGACAACAATTGTTGGAATACTTGCTGCTTTATCCCCTTCATAATTCACACTTATTTGACATTTTCCGTCGGGACGCAAATAGTTTATAACACCATTTTTTCTAACATCACTTAACTGTTTAGCAACTTTATGTGCAAGCCAAATTGGAAGTGGCATTAAATCCGGTGTCTCATCGCACGCGAAACCAAACATTAAACCTTGATCCCCTGCTCCAATCTGTTCATAAATCTCTTTACTATTGCCACTGCGTGTTTCCAAAGAATGACTTACTGAAGAACCGATTTCATTCGATTGTTCCACATAAGATAAAATGATTTTACAAGTATTGCCGTCAAAACCAACACCTTCGTGGTCATAACCAACATTCTTAATAACTTCTCGGACCTTGTTTTGAATATCAACTTTGGAAGTTGTAGTTATTTCTCCAGCAATTACAGCAAGATTCGTTGCCAAAAGCGTTTCACATGCTACCCGGCTATAAGGATCGTCTAATAATACTGAATCCAATATCGCATCGCTAATTTGGTCAGCTAACTTATCAGGATGGCCTTCAGTTACTGACTCGGAAGTAAAAATCATGATAATAGCCTAGCACTTAGAATTAATTAATTGCACCTAGTATAGAAAATGCAACTTCTTCTTTGGGCATAGTCTCATATTCGACAAAATCATATTCAGGTTTTAGACCTATCCAAATTTTATTAGTTGAACTATTAAACCCAGAATCATCTCTAGAAACATCATTTAGAACCATAACATCAGGTAATTTTTTCAATGCTTTATTTTTTGCATTATCAATTGCATTGTTAGTTTCAGCAGCAAAACATACTAGTTTTGTATTCTTTTTCTTATTTTTTAATATCTCGCCAGCAATATCTATATTATCTTCCACCTCTATATTAGTGATACCAGATTCGCGCTTTAATTTTGTTGCTGAATAATTTTTTGGTTTAACATCACCAACAGCTGCAGCCATAATAACTACATCACACACTTGTAAATATTTCATTACTTGCTCATTCATTTGATCTGCTGTATCAACATTAATTCGTAAAATATCAAGTGAGCTATCAAGGTTCGATGTTGTAACAAGTATAACTTCATATCCACTAATCAACGCAGCCTCAGCAAGACAATGACCCATTTTGCCACTCGAACGATTAGTAATTACACGTACAGGGTCTATTGGCTCACGAGTGCCACCTGCAGTTATCAATATCTTTCTTTTTATGGATCCTAATGTTTTAACATTTGACTCGGCATCATACACATGAGGAAAACCAGTTATTAATGTTTCGGGTGTTTCGAACTTTTTTAGAGGTCTGTCATTTAATAATTGGATTACTTTTTCGACGATGACTTCTTCATCACTTAGACGACCTTTACCAATATCGCCACCAGCTAATTCGCCAATATCGGGCCCGATAAAATTATATCCATTCTCTTCTAATTTTTTAATATTTTCTTTAGTAGCAAAATTCTCATACATTTCTTCGTGCATCGCAGGCGCTAATAGGATTGGTGTATCTTTTGGTGTAGCAAGCAATATTGCTGAGACGATTTCATCACAAGTCCCATTTGCTATTTTTGAGACTATAGAAGCAGATGCTGGTGCAACTAAAATTAAATCTGCACTTTTACCCAAAGTAGTATGTGCAATTGAACCACGGTTAGTCCAAAGATCATCAAATACTGCTTCGCTGGCTAAAGCAGAGAAAGTTGGACTTCCTATAAACCTTTTTGTAGAAGGTGTAGTAGCTACACTTACAAAAGCTCCAAGTTTACGTAATTTCCGCAAAATACTTACTGATTTATATGCAGAAATACTAGCTGTTACACAAAGAACTATTTTACGACCATATAGAACTTCCTTAAGTGGTAAGTTCGTTTTAGACATTAAATTCTATTTAAGCAATATCGCTACTAGATACTTCATCACTCACAACATCAACTGAAGAATCCTCTGACATCAATGCTGCTATATCTTCAAAACTTTCGCCAGCTGCTTCAATTTCTGAAAGATCAGATGCACTTTGCTCCGTCTCTTCTAAAGGCATGGCAATAATGTCACCGTTATATATTTCTTCTAATGCAATTGATAATGGTTTACGTGATGTTGAAGTTATCTGAGGTGGCACTATGCGTCCGAGACCTTCACCAAGTTGGTTATAATAGTCATTTATTTCACGAGCACGTTTTGAGCTTAATGTTACAAGAGTAAATTTTGATCCTGCATTTTCAAGCATAACTTCCATTGCTGGATCCATGAGTGATGATTTTTTATTTTCCACTATTACCTCTAAATTTGTTCTGCAGATAACCGAACCCGAAAGACTAAACCTTCACAGAGCACTTATCCACAGTATGTTTACTGTGTTGTAACTTTACTTATATGATCTTTAACTATAGCAGTTAGCTCACTTAATGCGCGAGCCAGGTCATCATTTATGACCATAGCAGAAAATTTGGGGATTAAGTTTTCCTCTGCTGCTGCAGCTGCAAGTCTTTTGTCTAGCGACTCAGGAGTCATTGTAGGATCTTCACGTTGTAATAATCGTCGTCTTTGAACTTCTTCACTAGGAGCTTTAACAAATATCAAAAAGGTATTTGGATATAAATCTTTAACTTTTAGTGCACCTTGAACATCCAATTCCAAAACAACGTTTTGTCCTTTTGCTATATGTTCTTCGATTGGAGCTTTAGGTGTACCCTTCCAGTCTCCATAAACTTCAAAATATTCGAGCATACCATCGTTTTTTGCTGTAGTTAAAAATTCTTCTTCAGAAAGGAAATAGTAGCTTTTACCTTCAATTTCATGTGGCCGTGGCGCACGTGTAGTTGTAGATATACTCAGGTATAATTCTGGTATTTTTTTCATTAATTCAGAAACCAATGTTCCTTTGCCGACACCGCTAGGGCCTGCAATAACAATAAGTTTTCCGTTATTTAATAGATCATCACTCATTTATATTATTATCCTTAATTATTGCGATGAAAACTTAGCAAGTAAAGCAGCTTTTTGTTTAGTACCCAAACCGCCGAGTCTTCGCGAACTAGCAATTTCCAATTCTTCCATTAACCGTTTGGCTTTTACTTTTCCAACTCCAGGAAGTGATTCAATCACAGCTGAAACTTTTATTTTAACCAAAATAGGATTAGCGTCTGCCTCTCTAAATAGCTCTGGCAGTGTTAAGATCCCCATTTTTAATCTTTCTTTTACTTCCGCACGAGCTTTTCTAGCATATGCTGCTTTTTCTAATGCTGCTGCTCTTTGTTCAGGTGTAAGTATTGGAGGAGTTGGCATTTATGTCCTTTCGAGTTTCAAACTTAGTAATAGAAAAACTATATATTGTATTTTACTTCTAAATCCGCTGGTAAAAGACTATAGCGCGTCGCGTGAGATGTTTTTTGGATATAAGGCTATATTTCTAAATTAGTATGCATTGTGAAACTAATTGCTCGGGATTTGCCACAAGTTGTACATGTAACCCATCGATCCCAGGACATGTATTACGAACAACAAGACCCTCATCACTTGCTTCTAAGCAGTATATCTCTCCAACATCTACTTGAGCAGATACTCCTTGCTCCAATGCGATTACACGCAATTTTTTCGTTTCTTCATTGAAGAGATAAAGATTACCCCTACCAGAGATAATATCAATGGTTAAGAGATTAGCAGCGGATAATTTTAAAACATCCAATGTTTTATCTGGAAATACTTCTAAATAAACACGATTTGGTCCATTAAAATCGATAGTTGGACTTTCAAATATTCGATAAGACGGCTTATCCTCAGGGAACAACGGTATTTCTTCTAACATCACCTCACCTGGGGCTAATGTACTTGTAACATTTGAATCATGTTCAATTAGAGGGAGCGAAGGATTGACCGGTGTATTTGGGTATTCAACAATATATTCAGCACCTATGGCCTCGGTTTCGATTGTTAAAGTAGCTCCACCAGGAATATGTACCGCATCGCCTTGATGAGTTAATACAACCATTTGCGTTTCGATATTTCCAGAACCATACGTAAAAGTTAATATCAATGGATTATCGCCACTGAGTGAAACTATCTCTCCGGAATCACTAACAACAACTTTTAGAAGTACATTAGTATTATCCACTGATCCGAAACCGGCAAGGTTCCCTCTTGGGGTTATAAAATCCCAAGATATAATATGTCCATCATTATACGTATTATCAGGTGGACGATTTATAAAAGTTTCTATTGAATTATCCATAGTTGTAGTCTATTGGGTTTGGGGCGTTTAGACAAATATAACAGTTATAGCATTATTTCTCTTATTCAGTACTAACAAATATTATTAATCATCAAGATATGCGAAAATAACTTTTCTTAAATTATTTAATTATCATATAGAGCGGTTTGGACTTGTAAAAACACATCTTTAGTTGCTTTGATCGGGTCATCTGCCCCAGTGACTGCACGACCTAAAACAAGCCAATTTGAACCATCTTTAATTGCAGATTCAGGTGTTGCTATACGATTTTGATCGCCAACATCTTGACCAGCCAGTCGAATGCCAGGCGTTAAAGCTCGAACATTTGGTGCAATTGAATTTTTCAATGCTAATTCGTGTGTAGAACAAACAATATCACAAGCAACTTCTTGCGCTAAAAGCAATCTTGCTTTAAATGCTTCCTCGTCAGCAGGTAAAGATGTTAATACTGTCACTGCCAACAAAATTGGAGTATCAAATCCGCAAGATATAGCACCTTTTTTCAAACCGCGTTGAGCTGCTAATAGCATTTCCTTACCACCAGCGCCATGAACAGTCATCATAGAAATACCTCGAGATGCGTGAACTTCGCATGCTCGTTCAACTGTATTAGGAATATCATGGAGTTTTAAATCAAGAAAAACTTTAATACCTAGTTCTCGCATTTTTATAACAGACTCTGCACCATTTTGAGCGTATAGCTCACTACCAATTTTTACATATCCAAAATAATCGCCAACTAATTCAACCATCGTTAAAGAAGCATCAAGATCACCAACATCTAAACTTAAAACTAATTTCTCTTTTACATTTTCATCAAATTCTGACATATTGCTCTTTTCTCATGTAGGCATCTCAATTGTATTAGTCAATTCCGAAACTTTTACTACACCAGTATTAAAACAGAAATCAGCTAGTTCTTGGTTTATTCTAATCACAGCTTTTGGATTAGCAAAAGTAGCAGTAGCTATACCGACTAAGTTTGCACCACACATCATCAATGCAGCAGCGTCTTGCCCTGAGCTGACACCACCCACACCAATAATAGGTATTTCTGGAAATGCTGAACGAACTTCATAAACGCCCTTGCAAACGATTGGAAAAACACCCGCTCCACTATAACCACCAGAACCTTTGCCTAAAATAGGTTTACGAGTATAAGGGTCAATAACCAGACCAAGCGAAGTATTAAATAACGTAAGTCCGTCTGCCCCAGCTTTAACTGCCCCACTTGCAATATCAACTATTGAAGTAACTGAACTAGAAAGCTTAATAAAAATAGGTAACTTATTACCGACTTCATTCTTAACAAGTTCAGTAATTTTTTGTACGTCATCTTTACTAAAAGCAAAAAGCCTATTACCCGCTTCAGTATTAGGACAGCTAACATTAACTTCTAAAGCAATAAAATTTTCTGAATATTGCGTAACTATTTTGGCAGCTTTAGCGTAGTCTTCAAAAGTTCTACCCCAAATAGCCATAATAATTTTTGCTCCAGATTTTTTTAATTTTTCTAAATCGCTATCAATCCAATCTTTAATATGTGGTCCCGGTAGGCCAACTGAGTTCATCATTCCAGTAGGACATGCCCCAACGCGAGGTGAAGGATTGCCAGGAGAAAGAAAAGGCGCTAAAGATTTTATGGTTATAGCACCAAATTCGCGAGGGTCGATGACTTCGAAAAGTTCATCTGAATGCCCCATGCTCCCAGAAGCAGCAACTACAGGATTGTCTAGTTTAATATCTGCGACTGAAGTATTTAATTCAACAGTCATATCTAGTTCTATACAGCAATCACCATCATCGCTATGTACATGCTTCTTATTTTTAAACATTGTTAGATTCCAAAGTCAATTGAACATTTTCATGCATCTTTTGTAAGGAAGCAACCTGTATATTAGATTTCTCCCATTGTGCAATACCTGAGGCTAGAGCACGAGCTGCTGCTATTGTTGTCACACATGGAACATGATATTTAGTGGCTGCAATACGTATATGTTGACCATCGCGTCGAGTGCTTCTACCCATAGGTGTATTAATGACTAAGTCAATTTTTCCATTTGCAATTAAATCAACCGCATCGTTTCCATATTCATCGCCAACTTTCGCAATAACATAATCAACAGGAATACCTTTTTGTACAAAAGCACTCGCAGTACCAGAAGTTGCCGCAAATCTAAACCCTAAAGCAGCATACATTCTTGCAACTTCAATAGCATTTTCTTTATCTCTATCAGCAACTGAAATAAATACAACACCTTTAGAAGGTATAACCATGCCAGCAGAAATTTGAGCTTTATAGAATGCTGTACCAAAAGTAGGGCTTATACCCATAACTTCTCCTGTTGAACGCATCTCAGGACCTAGTACAGCATCAACCTTTGGAAATCTTGCAAAAGGAAAGACCGGGGCTTTGACACTTATACGATCTGTAGGCATTATATTTTCTGAAGATAATTCAACTGATATTATTCCTGCCGATCTTAAAGATTCAAAAGTCTCACCAAGCATTAAACGTGTAGCAATTTTAGCAATTGGTATACCTGTTGCCTTCGCGACAAAAGGAACCGTACGTGATGCTCTTGGGTTGGCTTCTATTATATAAACATTGTCATCTTGCACTGCAAACTGTATGTTAATCAATCCGACAACTTCTAAATTTTCAGCCAAAGCCTTGGTATGTTTAATTATCGTTGCAATCACATCACTAGATAAAGTTTGAGGTGGCAGAATACAAGCAGAGTCTCCCGAATGCACGCCAGCTTCTTCTATATGCTCCATAATTGAACCTAGTAGGAATTCACCATTTATATCACGTAAAGCATCAACATCAACTTCTGTAGCATCTTGTAAAAAACGATCAATCAAAGCTGGACGAGTTGATGATAATCCCCCTTCTTTACCAAGTGTTCCCATTGCAGTTAATTCTTCCATAGCCTCAACAAGTTGATTTGGTTCATCTACTATTTGCATCGCTCGTCCACCCAAGACGTAACTAGGTCGAACTAAAACAGGATATCCAATTTTTTCAGCAACATTTAAAGCTTGTGCAGTAGTTATTGCAATTCCACCTTCTGGCTGTTTAATTTCTAATTTTTCACATAGTTCATGAAACAATTCTCTATCTTCTGCTTTATCAATTGACTCTGGAGAAGTACCTAAAATATTAAAACCTTTTTCTTTTAATACCGAAGAAAGCTTAAGAGGTGTTTGTCCACCCAAAGCAACAATAATTCCAAAAGGATTCAACTTTTCACAAATCGCTATCACATCACTTGCAGTCAATGGTTCAAAAAATAACATATCACTAGTGTCATAATCGGTAGATACAGTTTCAGGATTACAATTAATCATTACAGGTGCAAAACCAGAATCGCGAAGAGCATAACTAGCATGAACACAACAATAATCAAACTCGACACCCTGACCTATTCGATTGGGTCCAGATCCCAATATTACAACCGTCTTTTTTTCAGGGAGGATAATTTCGTCTTCATCTGAATACGTCGAGTAGAAGTATGGCGTCGAACTGCTAAATTCGCCTGCACAAGTATCTACAGCACTAAAAGTTTTTTCTATTTTATAATTTTTAATAGTTTCATAAATCTCATCCATAGAACAGGACCAAGCATAAGCGATCTGCTCTGCACTAAAACCATCACGCAATACTCTTTTCATCTCCGATTTAGAAATCGTATCTGGTGTACGCGAACACAACAATTCTCTTGTCTCAATTATTTGTAGAAGTTGATCTATAAAATAAGGATCAATATGAGTCAGCTCATGAGCGCGTTGCGCAGTCATGAAAGCACGCAATGAACTCTCCAGTGCAAAAATACGTTCAGGGTTAGGCTTGACAAGCAAATCTATACGATCTTCATCATTTAAATCATCAAAAAATGTCTCGCCATCATCGCAATTCAAACCAAAACGACCATACTCCATTGAGCGCAATGCTTTTTGCAGCGACTCTCTGAATGTGCGACCTATAGCCATTACTTCTCCAACGCTTTGCATTTGAGTACCCAGAGTATTTGAAGCTCCAGGTAATTTCTCGAAAGCAAAACGAGGAACTTTAGTTACGACATAATCTATTGATGGTTCAAAACATGCAGGAGTTGCTTTTGTTACATCATTTAGAATTTCGTCTAATGTATATCCAACAGCTAATCGCGCTGCAATTTTAGCTATTGGAAACCCAGTGGCTTTAGACGCAAGGGCACTTGAACGTGAAACGCGTGGGTTCATTTCAATTACTATTTGGGTTCCATCAGCAGGATTGACAGCGAACTGCACATTTGATCCTCCAGTATCGACACCAATTTTACGTAGCACTGCAAAAGATGCATCACGCATTTGTTGATATTCAAGATCAGTTAATGTTTGTTGGGGTGCAACAGTAATAGAATCACCAGTATGGACTCCCATTGCATCAAAATTCTCTATTGAACAAACAATCACACAATTATCATTTCTATCACGCATGACTTCTGTTTCATATTCTTTCCAACCTAGAACACTTTGTTCAACAAGTATTTCGCCAATTGGAGATGCTTCTATACCAATACGCGCCATTTCACGCATCTGTTTCTCATCATAGGCAATACCAGTACCAGCCCCACCCATGATAAAGCTAGGTCGAAGCATAATAGGGTAACCTATTTCTTTAGCTATCGATAATGCCTCATCAATCGTGTTTGTAATTCGTGAAACACAAGTTTGTAAACCAATTTCTGTCATCGCATTTTTAAAAAGTTCACGATCTTCGGCCATTCTTATAGCATCAGGATTAGCACCAATCATTTCAACATTATATTTATCGAGAATACCTTGATCGGCTAGTGCTAGACCTAAGTTCAATGCTGTTTGGCCACCCAGAGTTGGTAACACAGCATCTGGTTTCTCTAATGCAATTATTGCTTCGGCGTGAGCAACATCGAGTGGTTCTATATAAGTTGCGTCAGCAACGTCGGGATCAGTCATTATAGTTGCAGGATTAGAGTTAACTAAGATAACTCGAAAACCTTCTGCGCGCAATACACGGCATGCTTGTGTACCACTATAATCAAATTCACATGCTTGACCTATGACGATTGGGCCTGATCCAATAACTAATATTGATTTTATGTCACTACGTTTCGGCATGTGCTATGTTCCTCTTTTTTCTGTGCTGGGTCCGGTCTTAGCTAAGCCAAGAGCAGACCATTATCCTAAGTATTTAATTTTCAAATTTTTCTAATGTATCTCTAAATACATCAAACATTTTTTGTGCCTCCGTTGGGCCTGGTGATGCTTCTGGATGATGTTGAACCGAAAAAGTTAAGCCATCATCAAGGCGTAAACCCTCTACTGTTTGGTCATTAAGATTTATATGTGTTATTTGAGCATTTTTTATTGAATCTGCTTCAACAACATAATTATGGTTTTGCGATGTTATCTCTATCTCATTCGTTAAAATATTTTTTACTGGATGATTTCCACCATGATGACCAAATTCTAATTTTGTCGTTGTTGCATTTAAGGCAAGTCCTAGTATTTGATGACCTAGACAAATTCCAAATAAGGGTAGTTCCCCAATAAATTGTTTTACAGTTTCACGAGCACCCGTTACTGCATCTGGATCTCCAGGACCATTAGATAAAAAGACTCCATCGGGAGCTCTACCAAATACTTCTTGCGCAGAAGTGTCATGAGGGACGACTTCAACATATATACCTCTACTATTTAAATTTTCAATAATAGAACTTTTAATACCAAAGTCATACGCAACAACATAGAATGGCATATCTTTTGTACCAGAGAAATAAGGTTTCTTAGTTGATACTTGTGCTGCAACATTTTGACCATCAGTGCTTAATGCATCCAAAGATGCTTTTTTAACTGTTTGTTCATCAGTGCCAAATGCTGCAGGTAAGGATCCGTTGTCTCTTATGAATCTTGTTAGAGCACGTGTATCAACATTGCATATTCCAGGTATCTGATTTCTTTGCAAATAAGTATCTAATGTGGCGTTTGCTCTCCAATTCGAATATTTTCTAGCTAGATCACGAATAACGACGCCATTACAAAATGGTTTCTCGGATTCGTTATCTTGTGAGTTCGTTCCATAGTTACCTATTTGTGTTGCTGTAAAAGTTATTATTTGTCCAGCATAAGATGGGTCAGATATTATTTCTTGATAACCAGAAATTGAAGTATTAAAAACTACTTCTCCACTCGCTACACCATTTTCTGGGATATAGCCACAGGCACTACCTTCGAATTGTGTGCCGTCAGCAAAAATCAATACGGAATCTTGAAGTCTTGAATTACTTGTCATTTTGTTGGTTGCCCTTTCTCACATGTCATTTCACCAGATTTAAATGTGTAATGCACCACACCTTTAAGAGTGTGACCTTCCCATGGGGAATTTTCACTTTTTGATAATAAATCTTTTTTATTAACAACAAACTCGCCTTGTGGGTCAAATATCATTATGTTTGCCTTATTACCTACAGTTATATCGCAACCATGACCACCATTTTCAAGTTTATGAGCATTAATTATTTTTGCAGGATTAATACAAAGCACATTAATTAGTTCTTCGATTGTTAACACTCCAGTTTCAACCAAGTGAGTTATCGAAGCCGCCAACACGGTTTGAACACCTAACATTCCTGGCGGTGCATGTTCAATGCCCAAATCTTTTTTAGATTTAGGGTGAGGAGCATGGTCAGTAGCAATTGCAGCTATAGTTCCATTTTTTAGACCAAGTCGAAGCGCATTTATATCATCAAATGTTCGCAGTGGCGGATTCATTTTAAAGTTAGCATTTCCACTTAATAATAAATCGCTTGCAAGTGCAATATGTTGCGGAGTTACTTCACTAGAAACATTCAAGCCTTGAGCTATTGCATCGCGTACTTGTGTTAATGCTTCTTTAGTTGAAATATGTAAAACATGATATCTTAGTTTTGGTGACGCAAATGCACGCATAAGAGCAATATCTCTAGCTACAATTATTTCTTCGCCGACTCGATGGCGGCCTTTAAGGCCTAGCTGTTTAGAAATTTCCCCTTCATCAATTATCCCGTCATGAACTAATGAATGGTCTTCACAATGTTGAGCCAAGACACAATCATCGAATTGACTTAGAGTCTCTATTGTTTCACGCATTAGTCTTGCAGTTTTAACACAGTCACCATCATCAGTAAAAGTTCGAGCTCCAGCTTCATATAGTGATTTAAAATCTACATTTTCTTCACTGGCCCGATTTTTTGTTATTGCGGCAGAAACAAAAACATCGACCATAGCATTTTGAGAGCGATGTTTGACGTCTCGGAAGGTATTCACATTGTCGATGCATGGATTTGTGTTCGGCATACATTGAACGGCTGTCATTCCGCCTACTGCACTTGCTCGTGCACCAGTTTCGATTTCTTCACTCTCTTCAAATCCCGGTTCGCGTAAATGTACCTGTATATCTACAATTCCAGGGGAGAGAATTAGCCCGTGTGCATCGATTAGATATTCGCCACCACTTTGTTCGATCTTGCCAACATCTGTGATTCTGCCATCATCAATTAAAACATCGCCACTAGTTGTTCCTCGAGAATCAACTATTGTTGCATTTTTTATCAGAAATCCATCTTTACCCAATATTTTGCCTCGCTATTTCAATACTATCTTGACCATCAAGTTCCATCATAAGTACATTTACCGTTTCAGTCCTTTTCGTCGGAAGATTTTTCCCTACATAATCTGCACGAATAGGAAGTTCACGGTGACCACGATCTATCATCACAGCAAGTTGAATTGTTTTTGGTCGAGATATTTTTGAAATAATTTCCATACACGCTCTTGTAGTTCTACCTGTATACAAAACATCATCAACAATGATCACATTAAAATTTGTAAAATCAATAATTGGTACGGTCATAATATCTTGTGGATATATTCCTAATTCTTCTTCATTCGATATAGATATACCAGTGACTGTCTCATTAATTAAATGGTTATGTGTTTCTTCTTTTGTTAAATCATCTCGAGCGTTTGTAATATCTAACGAATATACCGGCACACTAATACCATCAATAGTTTTGATTATTTTTTTAAGTCTATTTGCAAGAAGGGCACCTCTCCGACGTACCCCAATTAATATAATATTTCTCGAACCGGAATTCCGTTCAATAATTTCATGTGAAATACGAGTAGAAACACGAACAATATCGTCTTGGTTGAACACAACAAGTGAAGTCATTTTCGCCTTCCTTAGTTTCACAGAACTAGTTTTATAAATATCAACCTGACTTAGCTTGATATTCTCATCTCACAGGATGATTGGCGTGAGAAGCTTTGAAGCATCTCAATTATGAAATAATTATAGTAGAAAATTTAAAGATCTTCTAACTCGACAGGTTTAATTCCAGTTCGAAAGAATTGTAGGGTACCAGCTTTTATAGCTATTTCTACAGATTCAGTTAGAGTTTTTCCAGCTTGTAACATTGCAACAAGTGTTGCCATTGTTTGATCACCACAGCCCGTAGCATCTTTTTGGCTTTTATCTACTTCTATATTTGGTATTTCAAATCGCGTATTAGATTTATGTGTAAAGAGAAAAGCCCCTTTTTCTCCTAGTGTAATCAATACATTTTCGATTCCATAGTCAAATAGTTTTTTTGCACCAAGCTGCGCTGTTTCAAAATCTATTGCATTTATTCCTGTCAACATTTTAAGTTCATGTTCATTAGGTTTAATTAAAAATATTCCAGTATTTAATAATTCAGTTATATCATCTGATTCCTGTAGTCCTCCTGGATCAAACATCACTTTTATACCATGTTCTTTAGAAATTTTTACAGCACTTAAAGAAGTTTCGATTGGACATTCCATGGTCAAAACTAACATCCCTTTTTCTAGACCGACCTCTTTAAATAATTCGATCGATTCTTCGATATCTTTAGGACAAAAATCTTCGCATATACCAGGTAAAACAATTATTTGATTATTTCCATTGATATCAACAGGTATTAAAGCAATACCAGGCATTTTTCCAGTTTCTTCAAAATTAAATATTTTTATATGACTAGTATCAACGCCAACATCTTCTAAAGCTGTTACTGGAGATTTCCACAATCCATAAGGATCTCTAGATGTCCTACCTAACATCGCAACACTTTTAGGCTCAACAAGTCTTGCAATCATGCTGGCAATATTACGAGATTTCCCACCAGGGCCTATACTTAGCTCATCACCAAATATCAGTTCCCCTGACTTTGGGAAACGAGGTAGTCCAGTTGCAATGATATCAGTATTTAAAAATCCTATAACAATTGTTTTCATATACTTGAGTCTACATTCTTATAAGAAGCATGAGAAAATTTGCTTTTATACTTATTAAAATTGCATATTTACACCATTTGAATCAGCTGGCTGAGCTATTCCTGAATATGATTGTTCAATTACACTCATCCGCTCAGCAGTAAATATAACTATTCTCCAATTTTTGCAATCGCCCATTTAAATAAACGTACTTCTAACGGATCGTCTAATACAATACGATCTAGTGACTGAATGTTCCAAGCACTTTATGTATCTATAGCCATAAAACATATTGTCTGTTTAAACTATATTTTTGTAAATGTATCTTAAAATATTGTCAATACATTACAAAAAGTATTTATAAATAAACCTGTTCTAACAGATCTTGTTGCAAAGCACTTAACCAAGTATAAATTTGTCTTAATGCATTAGTAGGGTCACCTTCATCAGGCTCATTATCAGCTTCTGTCTCAATATTTAATCTTGTGCCTAAAGCTAAACGTAAATCATTTAAACCTTTTAACCAATGCTCTGTTTCAGACATAGTAAGCACAACAACCTGCATTTCACCAGCATCTGATTCAGGTTTCGCTAACTCTAATCTTTTTAATGATTCTATTAACACTTCCAATGTTAATATTCGAGATTCTAATAGTTCTGGATGAGAAAATGCTGCCCATGATATTTCTGCATTTTCTTCAGTAGGGTCAAGATATGCACGTGGAAATAATCTTTCGCGTACAGGATCATCACCATCTAATGCAGGTGTCTCAATTATTGCTCTTAAGTCATTTGCAATATCAACAAACACTTTAACTTCATCTGGAAATAAATATGCTTCTACACCTTCTAGTGTTACATCAAATCTAGTATCACGCATTATATATTTAATCGTCTTTCTGCATTGTCGCCCACAGACCATGTCCGTGTAATCGGGAAACATCATTTTCACACTCAAGACGACGCCCACTTGAAACAACTGCTTTACCTTCAACATGAACTTGATTCATCAATTCTGTGGCTTTCTCTTTTGAATATCCAAAAAGTTTCTGTAAAACATGGGTGACATAACTCATAAGATTTACGGGATCATTCCAGACAATAACAACCCATGGCGTATCTAATAAAGATTCTAGGTCGAAGTCTGATTCAACTACTGGAACGGGAGTATCGGTCATGAAATATTTATACCTTAAATGTTGTCATTTTTTTTGCTAGTAGCAAGCTTAGCCTTTTCAAACATTTCTACGCTACGAACGTTATGTGCAATGCTAGATAATACACCGTTTACAAAGCGTGGTGAATCATCTGTCGAATATTTCTCACATAATTTCACAGCCTCAGAGATGACTGTACCGGCTGGAGATTCATCAGAACGAACTAGTTCTGTTATTGCCATACGCAAAACTGCCCTATCGAAAGCTGGCAGACGGTCGCTTGACCAATTTTTAATATTATTCTCGATTAGATCTATAACTTTTTCTTCATTTGATTCATAATCTTCTAATAATTTTATACAATAGGAATTAGGAGGCACAGGTAGTGTATTTACGACTTTGTTAACTTCAAGTTCTTTTTGTTCAGCTTCGAAAAATAGTAATACACATCTTTCTCGTGAATCCGTCTTTGACATATCTAAATACCTATATCACACACGAGTGATATAATCACCTGTACGAGTGTCAACTTTTATAACATCACCTAGGTTTACAAAAATTGGGACTTGCACTACAACACCTGTTTCAACAGTTGCTGGTTTTCTAGCTCCAGAAACTCTGTCTCCTTGTAATCCAGGTTCAGTTTCTGTGATTGTTAATTCAACTGAAGCGGGAAGTTCAACTAATAAAGGTTCAGAGCCATACATGTGAATTAGTGCGCTATCAGATTCTTTAAGGTATTTTTGAGCTTCGCCAACTTGAATTTCGCTTAAATGGATTTGATCGTAAGTATCTAGATCCATAAAAACATAGTCTGTTCCTTCGCGATACAAGAATTGATAGTTACGACGATCGACAATTGCCTGTTCAACTTTTAATCCAGCACTAAATGTTTTTGCGACATTCGCACCAGTTCTTAGGTTTCTCATTGTTGTCCTGACAAAAGCAGGACCTTTACCAGGTTTAACGTGTTGGAAATCGACAACTTGCATCAGATCTCCTTCGAGATTCAAAACCATTCCATTTTTTAGATCATTTGTAGATAGTGCCATAAGGAAAGATAGTTTACACTATTTTCCATAGAGGTCTTGTTTGGAAGCCCAAGCTTGCGTATTGGATCATTTTCTTGTGGATATTTGTATCTACTAGGACAGGCTCTATATGTCACAAACCCTAAAAGTAAGACCTTGGTGGTAGCCAAAATGGTTATTCAAATAGGGATTTCACATCCTCAGCGGTTAATTTAGATGAGAATATTTCGCCATCATCTAAAACACTTTTAAATAATTTAGCTTTACGTTCCTTTAATAACATAACTTTTTCTTCAATAGTATCTTTAGCTACCAATCGATAAACCATAACCTGCTTCTTCTGACCAATTCTATGAGTTCTATCAATTGCTTGTGATTCTGCAGCTGGATTCCACCAAGGATCCAATAAGAAACAATAATCAGCTTCCGTCAGATTCAATCCAAATCCACCAGATTTTAAGCTAATAAGAAATAGTGGCGTTTTTGAAGTTTTGAATTTATCTATAACGTCGCCTCGATTTTTTGTTTTACCATCAAGATAACAATATTCAATCTTTTCTTCATCTAAACGATTCTTTACTTTCGCTAAGAACGATGTAAATTGAGAAAATATTAATGCTCTATGGTTTTCTCCTACAACTTCATTTATTTGCTCTATTAATGAATCGAGTTTTGTGGAAGAAACATGAGAATACTTTTCATTATCCACTAATGAAGGATCTAGACTCAACATACGAAGTGTAGTTAAAGATTTTAATATAGTGAATTGGTTACGATCAACATCTTCTATAAGGCCAAGGACCTTTTGTCTTTCGCGAGCAAGAACAAGATCGTATACTTTCCTATGATCGGCATTGAGTTGAAGCTCCAGTACTTGTTCAATTTTTGGTGGTAGCTCTTTTACTACTTGTTCTTTAGTACGACGAAGCAGTAGAGGTCTAGCCCTGCGCCTTATTTGATCTAATTTTTCTTTATCTTGGTCTTTCTCAATTGGCTTTCTATACATATCAGTGAACTTCTTTGGACCACCAAAAAGTCCAGGAGAAGTTATTGAAAATAATGACCACAATTCCATTAGGTTATTCTCAATTGGGGTACCTGTCATAGCGAGTTTAAAAGGTACACTAATTTTTCGTACGCATTGATAACTTTTCGATTGATGGTTTTTTATGAATTGAGCCTCATCTAAAAACATTCCAGACCAATTAATAGTTTTTGTATCAGAATATGATTCAAAATCAATTCTCAAAAGCGTATATGAAGTTATAACTATATCCGCATTCTTAATTTCATCGATAAGTTTCTTATCTGATTTTTTTGCTGTTTGAGTTATTAAAACAGTATTAAGTTTTGGTGCAAATTTTTTAGCCTCACTTAACCAGTTAGTAGCAACACTTGTAGGCGCCACTACCAGAAACGGTTTTCGATCTGCTTTCTTAGTATCCTGAAATATTTTAACTATCATCGCTAGAGCTTGAATAGTTTTTCCAAGACCCATATCATCGCCAAGTATTGCACCTAGTTTATTTTCGTATAAAAAGCACAACCATTGGTATCCTTCCAGTTGATAGGGTCGTAATTTCGCATTTAATTCACTTGGTGGATCTACATGTTCAATCCTTTCTAAATTCAACAATCCATCAATTGATTTCTGCCATGCATTAGTTTGGTCGCGCACGATACCAAGCTCTTTTAATTCTTCCCAAAAAGATGCATGATACCGACTTATCTGTAAAGTATCAGATTTTTTCTCTTGTAAATCTTTTGCTTCATCTATTAATTTTTTTAAACTGGATAAAATTTCATTATCTAAAGAAAAATAAGTACCATTCTCTAAAATCATATATTCGTCGTTTTGAGCCAATGCACGAAAAAGATCCTGGAAATCAACGCTGTGCTCTCCTACTTTTACATCGACGTCTAGATTAAACCAATCTTGGTTTCCATCTAGATTTTCAGAAGTACCGATTTCTATTTTTGGAAGATCATAGGATTCTTCGTAATTTATTATTTCGTTTTTTGTCTCAACTTTGATTCCATCCATGTTTGCTAATTCTGGCATAATAATATTGCTAAATTTGATCAGATTTGAACCTGTAAGTACCACAGTTTCCTTTAGTAACAAATCTCCGAAATTATTTGTTATAAAGAATTCTTCAATCGAAGATACAGCAACTGAGAGCTCTGACAATAGTTCTTTTTCAAAGACAAAATTTCTAATACTGTCATCATTATGAGAATTTAAAGTGTACTTATGGCCATTGCTAGCATTTCCATAAGACCAAAATAATTTGATATGAAATACATCATTATTTTGTGAAGGCTTAAGGTCTAATATCAAAGTCGCTAATGGAGCTTTGGGGATTTCAATTGAATTATCCGTCGAAATTGCTTGAAAGCGACTTTGTATTTTGTTTAGATAAGTCTCTTCAAATGATTTCTTTTCACTTTTCGGAATTTTGATACTTTTCTTATTTAAAATATTTTCTTGTAAACCACTATCAACATTCGTATCAAGCTTATATATTTCTATATGAGAAATTTTGTCATTTATATCATAAGTATAAACAGTATTTGCATTTTTTCCCAGAAAGCCAAGTCCAGAAGTATTAACAATATAATCATTATGTTTTAATACAGTTTCAACTTCTAATGAATCATCACTTTTTGTTGTTACGTTAATTGACACGTGAGCTTTATCTTTATCAAGATTTATCTCATTTAATTTTGATGCATTAATTTTTGTATATAAACCAATACCTAATTTTCTCGCATCATCTAATAAATTAAATATTTGTGATGAACCAGCTTGGTCTAAAAGAATGTAGACCGTGTCATCATATACATATTCCCTGTCTGTATCAATACAAATATTTTTAAAGTCATTAAGCCATTCAAAATGTTTCGGATTTATTTCTCTTGCAACTATATTTCTAGTACTTATTGACTTCCAATTAAATTCAGTTGTTTTCCAACGATTTGTATCAGATAGATAAACTATTCTTACAGCTAATTGATTTCTCATTATTGCGGGAGTGCTATCGAATGAGAAAGATTGATTGGTACGTCGTTTTGTTCCTAGTACCTCAAATAATAATCCGACTTTTCTAAATGCAACTCTATTTATGTTTTGTGTTGAATTAAGCAAAGAATCAATTTCAGATTTCCATTCATCAGAAGTTGTATCTTGCATAATTTCATCAAGATCTATATCTTCGTCTAATAATGCCATATTCATTTTTGTTATTAGTTTCCTGCCCGCTAATAAAATTGAAACACAATGTTTACATTGGTACCCAACTGGACATTCACAGCTTGAATTGCCAATTTTTATATCTCCGTCATTAAAACTAAATTCTATTGAACATTGATATTTACTTTCACCGCTTCCAAAAACAGATCCATCAAGACATTTTTCTTTAGGATTCCATATGAAACTTTTAACAAAACCATTTTTTACATAGGATTTACCCCTATTGAAGCTCTGATGACTAGAAAATCTAATTAAAGCTTCGTCTTGTAAACCTTTTGGTATAAAAGTTGTAGATTGTATTTTTGTGGAGTTATGTAATGGAAATTTAGGCACAGCCTGGCATTATATCTTACTTTTTATAATAATCTTCAATACAGAGAGATCAATTGTTCAATCGTACTTTTCTACTATAGAAATGATTATGATTCTAAATTACAAAATGTTCAATCTCTTCTTGTAATGGTGTTGTAACAATTGGGCCAAGATCTGGGTGTATGAACATATCAATTTCTGAACGAATACCAAATTCTGGCAGGTAGATACCCGGCTCAATAGAAAAACCGATCATTGGTGTAACCTCACGTTCATCGTGTGTTTCAAAATTGTCGATATTGACACCGCGAGCATGTAAAAAATTACCTGGCCCCATTGAATGACCTGTACGATGCAAAAAATAGTCACCATAGCCTGCATCAGAAATCACTTTACGCGACACATCATCGACTTGATAGCCTTGAATACCTGAAGAGATATTTTCTTTAACAAAATTAATGGCAGCATTTCTAGCATCTCTTACAACATTAAAAACTTCAATAATCTTTGCAGGTATTTTATCACCAAAATAAGACATATAAGTTATATCTGAATATACACTCTTGCCTTCTTTTAAAATTGCCCATAAGTCAATTAGAAGTAAATTATCTTTTGTTATAACTGTATTATTAGGAGTGTCGGGATCATAATGTGGATTTCCATTATTTGGTGAGACAGCTACAATAGGCGGACTATATGTTTCTATACCATGACTCACAAATTCCTTAACTATATAATTTTGAACATCCATTTCAGTAATTTCAGTTCCATTAGTTAAAGAAGTTTTTACAAACTCTAAAGCTGATCGTAAACATTTTACTGTTTCTTCAACAGATTTAACGTGTCCTTCATAGTCTTCGAGTGTCCATGCACTTACTGTTTTTTGGAAAATGTCAGCACTCGATTCGACTTTTACATATTTGCGAATAACATCTAAAGTACCCCCATCGACTTGGGACATTGTTGGTATAGCGCAATTTTGAGAATATTCTGTTACAACGCAAGACAATGGGGATAAAATTCTATTGTACCAATCCAGAAGCTCTTTCCACGTTCTATAGTATTCAACTACAAAGTTCTTTTCGGCTGGCACAAAATGCGGTTTATCTATTATGTGAACAAAAGCTATAGGTTCACCATTAGTAGGTATAAATAATATTGCTCTTCGCGTCAAATGGAAACTACCATCTACTAAAACACTGAATATCTCGTTTGAACCGCGATAATCGGGCACAATCCATCCATCAACATTACTTTTTGTTAGTTCAGATTGAATTGCTCCAAGGTTCTTTAAATCGCTCATGTCTCACCTTTATATTTAATTTACATATATCTTAGAAGAATATAGCTTAAAATACTTTCCTATGACAGAATTTACTAAGCTCGACGAATTTCCTGAATTATATGCTAAATCCTTACGTCTTAGTAAAGGTATCCCGCGAGGCTTCGCTATTACTAAATATAGAGACGTTATCTTTTTACGTTCCTGCAATGATGAAGGTTCCCTTGGAATTTGGATAGCTAAAAATGAGAATAATATTGTTGAAAAATTATTAATTAATCCAAATGATGATAAGTTTTCTTCAGATAAAGAGGAAAGCCAAGAAGTAAAAGCTCTAAAAGAAAGATTGCGTGATACCAGTAGTGGAATATCTTCATTTCAATACAACGATGAGGAATCTTTAATTGTATTTTCTATTAATGGTTCGACTTATGTATATTCCTTAATCTCTAATAGCTATATTTCGACTTTCGAAAATATCTCTTTAAGTCTTCTGTCACCTAACGGGAGATATTTAGCTATCTGCGAAAATAACGCCGTAAAAATATATTCATATGAAGACAATAAGATAATTCACACTATAAAAAAAGACAATTTTGTTTGGGGTATCTCAGATTTTATTTCGATGGAGGAAATGTCAAGATATGTATCTTGCTGGTTTTCACCAGATTCGAAAACTTTTGTAAGTGTTGGACATAATCAAGATGAATTAACGACTACATCGATACAACCATCATTAGATGACGAAGCCAAAGAATATAAATATCCATTTGCAGGGTCTTTAAATCCGACCTTGATAATTAATATTTGTGAGCTTGGACAAGATGATGAGTTTTTTGATTTTAATGAGGAATACCTTATTAACGTAATATTTGATGATGAAAATAGTCCGTTAGCAATATCTCAAAATCGAGAACAAAACTATGTAACTATATATAAGATCGAAACCAATAAGAAACAGTATGAGTACGACGAAAAAAGGCAATTTGACATATTTTCGCATATACCAAAAGAACTAAGAAATAACTCTTGGTTACATTATATGATTGATCCCACTCAAGATAAACGTGTATTAGCAATTGATGAAAGTCCAATTATTGGTACTGCTGGTTTGGTTTCAGTTCTGGGATTCTCAAAGTCATATCTTTATTTTGAAGTTTTAGAAAATGGTTTTGATTTAGTCCTAAAACGCCTAGAAAGCAGATCTTTAAACGCTAGAGAAATATTAGAACACGATTTAACAGAAATTATTGTTAAGTCAGGAGCACCAACAACTCTAGCTTTATCGAGCAAACATGATGATTACGTTATTACATCCAGGAGCGATTCCAGCGTGTTTCCCGAGACAAAAATAATTGTTGACAATGCTTCAATGTTTAATATTTTTCAAGATAATAGTGCAATAGACTTTAATTTCGATGTTTCCTGTGAATATAAAACCTATTTCAATAATATTCATGGATTAATCATAAAACCTAAAAATATACCTGGACCGTTACCGTTAATTGTTCATTCTTATGGAGGTCCTTCTTCTTATAGTGGCGGACATTATCTTCGGTTTGCAATCAAGAATAAGTCCCGTCAGATATTTTCTCAATATTTAGCAGCATTAGGATTTATTGTTGTAGCAATAGATGGTGCCGGAACTCCTAGTAATTCCGTTAGTAAAGAAGATGAGAATATTGGCAATTTTTTTGATCCGCCTGTCAATGACCAAGTAAAAGTTGTTGAACAAATTATAAAAGACAATATTGATATTGATAAAAATAATATAGGGATTACAGGTTGGTCATTTGGTGGCTCACTAGCTGCTGGATGTATTAGTAAATGTCCAGATTTATTTAAAGCTGCAATTATTGGTGCAGAAGTTGCTGATTGGAGACTTTATGACACCCATTACACAGAAAAATACTTAGGAAATCCAAATTTTCAAAAAGATTATTACGATAAGTCGTCTTTACTAAATAAAACTTTTGATAAAAATTCTAAGATTCGTTTAGTGCATGGAAGATCAGACGACAATGTGCTTTTCGAAAACTCTTTACAACTACTAAACCATCTTGAATCATTTGGTGTAGACGTTGAATTTGACCCTATTGATGGCACAACTCATATGCCGGCAAAAGAAGATGTGATCAAGAAATTAGCAATTGATGATGTTAGTTTTTTTATCCGGAATTTGAAAACTAGTTAATTAAAAATAGAAGATCTGATAATTATTGATTACATAAGCTAAGCAAGAGTTAAGTAAGTATCCGATGGCTCTGCAGACAGAGTCTTAATCCTTTCTAGGATAATTTTCAAGGCACTATCCAATTCTTGAATTTCACATTCTAAAATATTTGCGGCATCTTCAAAATTATCGTCAATAAAATATAAATATAATGCTTCTAATTCTTTTGGTGAAATTATTTCATCTTTGATCAATACTTCAATTTGGGCTTTAGCATCACTTGAAAAATCGTTTCCAGGATCAGGTAAGAAACCATATAAACCTAAATCAGAATTACTGTATGTTTTGTCTAACGATATTGGGTGTACTACCTGTAGGAATTTGATATATTTTTCTATCGGAGGTATCGCTTTTTTTATAAATACATCAAAATCATCAGATAATGGGATTCTAACACTTTGGTATAAACACAATTTCATGGAATAGCCGGTATGTTCTTTTAGTTTTAATGCGCGATCTACATATATTCTAAATATACTTGGACTAATGTTCTGGTTCAATGCAGAAATTTTAATTGCACCGAGATAAGAATCATCAGGAAACACTTTGACTAGATCATTATACACTTTGATTTTTGCCAACAAATCACCTTCAGGGTCAGCACTTCTCAAAACCAAAAATTTAAGAACCGTCATATTAGTAAACGGATGAACATCATCAATATCAAAATACTTAGAAACCAAATAATCAAAAGTCTCAAACTTAGCCAACAAATCCCTTTCAGGATCAGCACTTCTCAAAACCAAAAACCTAATAACACCTATGCTAATTAGCGGATGCTTTGCGGCATCATCAATATCAAAATACTTAGAAACCAAATAATCAAAAGTCTCAAACTTAGACAACAAAACACCTTCAGGATCCGCATTTCTCAAAACCAAAGATTTAATCACAGTCAAATTAGCAAAAGGATGCCTAAGCACATCGTCAACATCAAGATATTTATCCACTAAAGAATCAAATATAGTACACTTAGCTTCAAGCTCACCAACAGGATCAGCACTAAATATAATCATATTCTTGATAACTGACTTAGAAACTAAACCATGAAGGGCAACACCTTTAAGGAAATACTTTTCCATCAGTAGCTCATATGTATGTGAATAACTTTCTAGAAATTCTCGGGGATTAACTCTTTTTATAATCGCAGTTCTTAGTTGTATAAAATGAAATTCTGAATATTCATTAAATATTGAAGAGATTTCTTCAGATGAAATTCTAAGAAGTAGCCGGTTGTATAAACTTGAAAGTTTACTTTCAGGTAAATTCATTCTTAATAGATTAAGTAAATCTTTATATTCACTGTATATATAAATTAAGAACATTTTATTTATATCAGTAGATTCTGGAATGTCCTTTTCAAATCTTTTAAAAGCGCTATATATAACTTTTACATTTTCTAACCAGACGGACTGGAATTTTTTATACCATTGGCTAGTTTCAAAACCACTGCTGTCCAAACCAAATAGCTCAATAAATAATTTAGATGCTTGAAGGTCATCGGCTAACATTTCGTCTGCAAGATCAAAAATTTTATCTAATTGTGGGTTACTAATTTTGTGTATTTTCTTAACACCTATAAGCGATTCAAAGTCACTTATCATAGTTTCTAACTGAACAATATCAGTTTGAGTTTCCATACAACACTAAATCCTAAATATACCTTAAATCAATACAAATGGTAAGTTTAGCGTATATTCAATTTATTGACAATATGAATTGAATTAACCTTTAGATAAGGCCTCTATAGCTTGGGCGGCCAAAAGATAGCTATTTATTTTAAAACCAGCGATAACTCCATCGACAGCAGGTGAAATAACTGATGTACGTCTAAATTCTTCACGAGCATAGGGATTAGAAAGATGAACTTCGACCTTGATACCATCGAATAACTCCAATGCATCTCTAATTGCATGTGAATAATGTGAATAGGCGCCAGCATTAATAATAATCGCATCTTGATTATTACGGGCATCGTGAATGGTATTGATTAAGGCACCTTCATCATTGCTTTGGAAATCTGAAACATTTTCATTAGGCATAGCTTTCTTAACAACATTGATACAATCTTGTAATGTTGCTGTACCATAAATTTCGGGGTCTCGACTACCCAATAAATTCAAATTTGGTCCTGTTATAACTAAAACACGCATAGGTTAATTCTCTCATATTTACCTATAGCATTCATGGAATTAAACAATAAATCTATCAAGCGCTTCTATAACAATATTTTTGTCAACATCTTGAGTCAATTCAACGCCACCACCCGGCAGGAAAAGTACAAGATTGAGTAATCCGTCAGACTTTTTATCTGAATACATGTAATCGACCATTTTTAGTGCACCAATTTCTTTTGCTTGTGCTGGAACAGTTAAACCCAATCCTAAAATATCGAGTATTGAGATATATTCATTTCTTTGTTCTTTTGATATTAAATCTAGATCTAAAGAAAGTTCGCAGATAAACCTAATCCCAACAGCCACCGCTTGACCGTGATCAAATTTAAAATCAGTAATTTTTTCAAGTACATGCGCTAAAGTATGACCCAAATTGAGTGTTGCACGCATTCCATTTCGCTCGAATGGATCGCGCGATACAATATGGACTTTATGATTCATACAAGATTTTATTAAGGGTATAAGAATACTAACATCACGAGCTAATATTTGTTGATGATTATCTTCAATAAGTTCTTTTACAGTCAGGTTCCCTAACAAAGCATATTTAGCAACTTCGCCTAGCCCGGAAATATAATCATTTTCCTGTAATGTTTGTATATAAGCTATATCACTAAATGTAACTTTTGGTTGGGTGATTGTTCCAACCATATTTTTTCCTGCACTTATGTTGATTCCACATTTTCCACCAATAGAAGAATCGACTTGGGCAAGTAAAGTCGTTGGCATTTGCACCACATCAATACCTCGCATGAATGTAGATCCCACAAAACCAGCTAAATCTCCAACCACTCCACCGCCGAGAGCAAGGATGCAACTAGAACGGTTCGCTTTGAGTTCAGCCATCTTATTTAAGACTGACTCATAGGTATTAAAAGATTTTGCTTCCTCACCATCTGGAACTATGATTTCATGAAAAATTATATCGTTTTCTTTTAAGGTATTATAAAGCGAAACTCGTAACGGAATATTTTCCTGTGTAATAATAAAAGTAGATGAATATCGACTAACTATTTCTGCAATATCTGAAGCTAAATATTCACCAACAACGATTTTTGAACCTATGTCAGATTTTTCACCACTAAATCTCTCGAATTGTCTAATAATAGCATTTGACACAGCTTCAATATCTCTATTTGAAGTTCCTATCGAGATATCTTGTGCGATTTCATATACGCCTAGACGTTCTTTAAATTGTTTAGTAACATTTGATTCCAAATCGCCATTTAATAGTGGGCGATGATTATTATTTCCATCATTTCTAACACGACTGACTATATCTTTTATTTGAGCATTCAAAAATACTATCGTGCCGCTAGATTTCATCGTGTCAATATTTAAAGCATTAAGAACAGAACCTGCACCAGTAACAATGACACTTTGATCTTCTATAGCTGCTAGTTCTAGTAGGACTTCCCTCTCAATTATTCGAAATTGTGACTCACCATTTTTGAGAAAATATTCTGAAATAGATTTTTTCAACCTATTTGATATTTCTACATCTAAGTCAACGAATTTATAATTTAACTTTTTTGCAACAAGCTCACCAACAGTAGTTTTACCAACACCGCTCGGACCAATTATAAAAATATGATTCTTATTCATAGTACAACCTAATCAAGTGAATCTGAAAAATTATTTGCATTCGTTAAAAATTCTTTCATGGAATCCCCACCAAATTTCTTTATTGATTCACTAGCTAAAGTTATAGCAATCATAGTTTCGCCAACAACACCAGCAGCTGGAACAGCAGTAACATCAGTACGCTCTTTAAAAGAAACAGTCTCTTGATGGGTAACGACATCGGTAGTTCTAATACTTGGACGATTTAGAGAAGCCAAAGGCTTCATCCAAATGCGGGCAACCAGTAGAGCTCCATTGGTCATTCCTCCTTCAACACCTCCAGCACGTGAAGTTGGTCGAACATAATGATTATCTCTATATAAGATTTCATCATGAGCTAATGAACCACGACGGTACGCATTATCAAAACCATCACCAATTTCTACAGCCTTAATAGCTTGAATACTCATCAAAGCTTGGCTAAGTAGGCCATCAATTTTGCGATCCCATTGAATATGTGATCCCAAACCCTCTCGCACTCCAAATCCTAGAATCTCGCATACTCCACCGAGCGAATCCCCTACTTTAGCTGCAGCTTTAATTTCAGCTATCATCTTTTCGCTAGATATCTGGTCAAAGCATCTAACTTCGTTCTCATCTATTATATTTAAATCTTGGAATGTAGGCTGTGCTGCTCCATCACTAACTCTTGCCTCACCTATAGATACAACGTGAGACATTATTTGTGTACCTAGTTGTGCAATCAATTTTTTACTAATAGCACCAACCGTTACTCGTGCAGCAGTTTCTCTTGCGCTAGCTCTCTCTAAAACATTTCTAGCATCATCAAGATCGTATTTTCGCATACCGATAAAATCTGCATGACCAGGACGTGGTTGTGTTAATTTTTTATCTGAAGAACCAGGGCCTGGAGACATTTCAGTTTCCCATTTAGGCCATTCGCTATTATATATAACAACACTAATGGGTGAACCCAAAGTTACACCGTGGCGAACTCCACCTAATATCTCAATTTCATCTTGTTCAAAACGCATACGAGGACCACGACCATAGCCAAGTCGTCGTCGGGATAATTCAATCGCGATATCTTCTACGGAAATTTCTAAACCTGACGGAATACCTTCAAGTATTATATTGAGTGCTTTACCGTGTGATTCACCGGCTGTTAAAAATCTAAACATTAGGTAATTCTATGATATGTGAGAGCATTGACGCGCACCAAATGACAATTATTGTTCCAGAAGCCAAAAATGGGCCAAATGGAATTTTCATTTTTCTTCCTGATTTAGTTAAAGTAGCAATAAAAATGCCTATAACAGCACCCAATATGAAGGAAAGTAACATACCCGCATAGCTAATCATAAACCCGTAAAACCCCATAGCGAAACCCAAAAAGAAAGATAAGCGAACATCACCAAATCCCATGGCTTTACCATTTGAAGCGAACCAAATAGCAAAAAGAAACAGAAAATAGATGATCCCAACTATTAGACAATTACGCAAAATTTCTATATTATTAGTAGCTATTGCCCAACTCGATATTATGACAACAAAAATAATACCAGTTGGATAGACAATTTTATTTGGGAGCAATTTAGTTTTGATATCTATTGTGCTTAAAGCTATAAGACCCGTAAAAAATATTAGAAACCCAAAAGTATATAAATGTAATCCAATACGCCAAGTTGTTATTACCCATACTATTGAAGTTAATAATTCAACGGCGGGATACTGTTTAGATATTTTTGCTTTACAGTTCTTACATTTTCCTCTTAAAAAAATATAACTAAAAAGAGGAATATTCTCTTTTGCCGATATTTCTTTTCTGCACTTAGGACAAATAGATCCTCCTTTTATGAGGGACATGTTCAAAGGTACCCTCCAGATAACAACATTTAAAAAAGAACCTATGGCTAAACCAAAAAGTGCGCTCAAAAACACCCATACATATAGCCATTGGTCTGAGTTAAGAGAATCGATACTAACGTTCACTATTGTTCCTTAAAGTATTACAGCCTATTTTGAATTTCTTTCATTAATTCTTTACGCATTATTTTTATCGGCGCAGTAAAACCTGTCATTAACTCGAAACTTGATGCTGCTTGATATAAAAGCATTGGGACACCATTATATACCGGACATCCAAGAGTTTTTGCTTCTTTTAATAGATATGTTTCTAGCGGATGGTAAATAGTATCAATAACTATTTGGCTATTATTCAATAATTCTATATTAAAAGGCGCAACATTAATTTCATCTTTATTTGTTTTCATCCCAACTGGAGTTGCATTAATTATAATATCGCTATCTGCTATAACTTGACCAGCATCATCCAGGGCAATGGAAATAATAGAAGAAATATTTTTATCAACTTCAATATTAAACGACAAAACATTTTCACAAATACTATTTGCCGCTATTTCATTTCTTGCACATATTGTTATGTGTGATCCATGATGATATAGAGAATCGCATATAAGACTTGAAGCTCCCCCACTTCCTATTATTGAAATCTTTTTTCCAACAAAATCAATATTTTCATCTTTTAGAAAATTTATGAATCCTTCACCATCAGTAGAATAGCCATGTGTTAGACCCCCTCTTAGAACTATTGTATTTACACTTTTTAATCGTTTTGCCGAACCATCAACTATATTACAAAATTTAAAAGCCTCGACTTTACAAGGCATTGTTATGTTAAACCCTACATAGCCCTGAGATATCAAATCTCCAATACGCTGAACAAAATTACTTTTATCGACTACCTCTCTGGAATATTTCCAATTCAGATTTAATTCTTTATATCCTGCATTATGAATAAACGGAGATAATGAATGTTCAACCGGAGAACCAATTACACATGTTTTAGTTATATCTGACATGACTTTCCTATTTTATATATTTAGAGTACGCCTCTGGCTTTTGAATCAGCAATATTTGCTAAATGTTCTTCATATGTTCTGGCAAATTTATGTTCACCAGTCTTTTTATCCGTCAATACATAATATAAATATTGAGTATCTGCAGGATTCAATGCAGCCTTTAGTGATGCCATAGAGATCATCGAAATTGGGGTACTTGGTATTCCTTTATATAGATAACTGTTATAAGGAGTATCAGTAGCTAAGTCTTTCTTTGATAATGAACCACTAGATCTACCTAAACCATAAAGTACAGTGGCATCGATTTGTAAAGGCATATTTATTGCAAGCCTATTATAAATCACACTTGCTATTTTATCGCGATCACCTGGAAACCTTGCTTCTTTTTCAATCAATGATGCAACAGTAACAACTTGGTACGCAGTTAAATTTCTAAATGGAACTGAGAGTCCGTTCAATTCTGCACGAGTTTCAAAAGATTGTAGAGAGTTCCTAATAATATCTCCCTCATTCTCACCTGATGAGACCTGATAAGTTTCTGGAAGTAAGAATCCTTCTAAGTTATTTATTCCTTCGGGCATATATTTAGAACGATAATCTCCTTCGCTGGCAATCACTTCAAAAGCATGTGAAGATAGCCCTGGTAATTTGCCTACATTTTTTGATATTTCAGATAGTCTTTGACCAGGAATAATAGTGAATTTATCATAACTTATAACCGGTCCTTTTTCTAATATATCTGCAGCAACACTTGCACCAATATTTTTACGAAACTCATATTGACCTGCCTGGTAAGGACCACGTCCTGCAAGTTTTGAGTAAAAGGTAAAGGCTGTACCAGAGTTAATTATGTCATTTTTTTCTAAGACATCACCTATTCGGGCAGTTGATGAACCGGAGTTTATATTTAGTGTCATTTTTTTTCCTGGTGAACCAATAGCGGAAATGCTGTACCACATATAAGCAGAAAAAATAAGAATTGGAATTAAGAATATCGATATCGCAATTAGTGTCTTACGATTACGTTTTTTTACACGTTTCTTTTCTTTTGGTTTAGTAATTTTGAGTCTAGCCATACTCGAATCATTTTAGAGTGAATCTATGTAAGATTGAGCGATGACCATAGCCGCATGTGCATCTCGCATGTTCTTACGGTTTTTTGAGGACACATCCGCAGATTTTAGAGCTTTTTCCGCTTGAGCTGTAGACAATCTCTCGTCGACATACACCACGACCAGCTTCGCAAGATTCTTTTTCTCCCTTTTTGAATTCAACCTTTTTAATAAAGATTCCACACGAGACCTTACATCTTTTGCAGCAATTCCTTCATGTCCTTTTAAATCTACAGGTACCCCAGCAATTAATGAATCTATTTCAAATTCTATAATTTGATCGTATAATTCTTCTATGAATATGGGTGATTCAGTCTGTTGCGCTATGACTAGTAAGGGAGTAGCAACTTTAGTTTCATCATTTACTAGAGCTAAACCGGTTCTCTTCTTACCGATATCAAGAGCCAAATATCTTTTCATTAAAATTATTTATTCTTTAAGAAAGAATCACAAGAACTTTGTAAGGATATTAGAGCTTCGTCGATTTTGTCAACGTTTTGTCCTCCACCAATTGCCAGTTCAGAATTTTTTGCTGTACCCCCTCCAAGAAGTTTTACAGCATTAGAAGCTATAGTACTAGCATTTGCTCCTTTTTCAATAAATTCATTGGAGACACTAACACAAATTCCAGCTTTGGTTTTCTCGTCATTTAATCCTACAATACAAACAATACCTGAGAGCTCATTTTTTATACCATTAGCTAAAATGCGTAAATCGTCTGGTGTCATATTATCGCGACGGAATACTAAACATCCATCTTTGGCATCAGCAACATAAGTAGACACAAGTGCGTTTAAAAATTCTGTACGCATTTTTTTGACAGATGAATTTAATTCTTTTATGGTGTCATTCATTGATTTTATTTTTACTGGAAGTTCTTTCACTGTTGCTTTTAGCGAATCAGCAATATTTTTTAATATTTCACGATCGTGTACATAAGAATGGTAAGCATTATCACCAGTCAATGCTTCAATTCTTCGAATATTCGAACCGATTGATCCTTCACTAATAATTCGAATCGAACCAATAAACCCCAGATTGTCAACATGAGTGCCACCACAAAACTCTATAGATGGACCTGCGGTTAATACTCTGACTTTCTCTCCGTATTTATCGCCAAAGAAAGCAATGGCACCCATTTTTTTGGCATCTTCAATTGGCATCTCTAAATGTGTTACATTTGCAGCACTTATGATCTGTTCATTTGACAATCTTTCGATTTCACTAATTTGTTCAGGAGTTAACTGGTCAAAATGTTGAAAGTCAAAACGTAAACGTTGATCATCAACTAATGAACCTGCTTGTTTAACATGGTCGCCAACAACTAAACGTAGTGCCCAATGAAGGATATGGGTTGCTGTATGATTCCTTCTGATACGATTTCGTTTTACTACATCAAATTGTGCAGTTAAAAGATCGTTAATATTGACTGTTCCACTGATTATTTTTACTTCTTGAACAATCAAGCTAGGTGCAATTCCATAGCTAGTATTTGTTACTTGAATTTCAACATTCTCATTAGATAAGATACCAGTATCTCCAACTTGACCACCAGATTCTGCATAAAATGTTGTCTTATCTAAGATTATTTGGCCTTTTTCTCCAGCTTTTAAGGTATCTACGATAGATGATTCTGAATTTAATAGAGTCAACACTTTGGCATCATTAATACTTTCGTAATCACGACCTAAAAAAACAGTAGGTCCGTTTTCATCTAAAACCTTTTTATACGCCGTACTAGCATTTGAAGTTTTGACAGTTTGATCCTTACGACTATTACGAGAACGATTAGATTGAGCTTCTAATTCTTTCTCAAATTCCACAAGATCAACATCACGTTTTGAGATTTGTGCTATTTCCTTAGTTAGATCTATTGGGAAGCCCAAAGTATCATGTAAGAAAAAAGCTTCTTTCCCTGATACGTTACTTTCTTGTAATATTGTATCGAGACGATTTAAGCCTTTCTCTAAGGTTTCTCTAAATCTTTCTTCTTCTGTTTGCACAATCAACAATATACGGTCTTTATTTTCTATAAGTTCTGGATAGGCATTACCCATAATAGAAATAACATTTTCAACAATCGTGGGCATTACTACTGTTTTTGCTCCTAAAATATATGCATGACGTACAGCTCGACGCAAAATTCTACGTAATACGTAACCTCTATCTTCATTAGATGGAATACATCCGTCAGAAATTAAAAAGGCAGCAGTACGTGCATGTTCTGCCATAATTCTAAGACTTACATCAGATTCATAATCTTCACCATATTTTGCAGCTGTTAATCCTTCACATATTTTAATCATTGGAAGAAATAGTGAAGAGCCCCAAATATTTGATGCTTTTTCTTTTATAAACAAAACACGCTCTAAGCCCATTCCTGTATCGATACTTGGTTTAGGAAGTGAAATTTTAGTCCCATCTGGTTTATCTTCATATTGCATAAAAACAAGGTTCCAAAATTCTATGAAACGATCTTCGCTACCATCTTTTGGGCCACCATCTTTACCATACTCTTTACCTAAATCATAAAAAATTTCACTGCACGGACCATTGGGCCCAACATCGCCCATCTTCCACCAATTATCTTCATCAAGACGTTGTATACGATCTCTTGATATTCCAGTTTCTTTAACCCAAATTTCTACAGCCTCATCATCGCTCTCATGAACAGTAACCCAGAGTTTATCTTTTTCAAACATTAAGACATTTGTAATATAATCCCATGTATATCTGATTGCTTCTTTTTTAAAATAGTCACCAAAAGAAAAGTTACCCAACATCTCAAAAAAAGTAAAATGTCTATTTGTACGACCAATGTCATCTAGATCATTATGCTTACCGCCAGCACGAACACATTTTTGTGATGATGTAGCTCGATTATATGGTGGAGTTTCTAAACCAATAAAATACGGTTTGAACTGTAACATTCCAGCCATAGTAAATAAAACCGTTGGATCTTGCGGAAGCAACGATGAACTTGCTACTCGAGTATGCCCTTTACCTTCAAAATAAGCTAGAAATGATTCTCTTATTTCATCTAAGTGTGACAATTGCTTATTGGGTTTACTCAAATTCATATAGCTATATATTCTAGCTCTCGTCTATATAATCTTGTGCGCTATTTTTATTTTTGTTGAAATCTGTGACACTTATTATTGTCTCGGTAATAGTACTGTAAGTCTTATTCTCTCCGAAACGTTCGTCAAGTTCACGTTTTAAGATATCGAATGTGAATACTCCGATTATGTAACCAATTATTAACCATCTTAGTCTTTTAAACATTTTTTCCTTCTTAAAGGCTTAACCCTCTTATCGTAGATATCCATAAGTGAAAACTTCGCTGAAAAGACTAAACCTTCGCATTACGCTTTTTTCTCTTTTTTGAATTATCTATTGTTTTTTTCGATGCACCGACTATAACAGCCGGTTTCTTAAAGACCAAATTAAAGATTTTTGACGACTTTGCAATTGATTTATGTACTATCTGTTGCTCAGCTAAGGAATCATGTAAAGCTTTTAACTCGATTGTCGAACTTTGATCTAAATTTTCGATTGTTTCAACTAATATGACTAAATGTTCGTCAAGTTTATCAATTCGCAATTTTATTTGTCTTGACGCATAATATAATGAAATTGTTACAGCTAATAATACCCCCAAGACCATAGCCACAAGTATTGCTACTATTATTAGTAAAGTTGAGGTTGCATTCATATAATATGAATTCTAGGTAGCTTCTGCACCATTTTTCGATTCGACATAAAAGGTTTCATTAACTTCCTCTGGTAAATACTCTTGATGTACATATCCACCGTAAGCATGGGGATACTTATAAACTTCTAATTTTTTCTGTCCTTTTAAAGGGCTTTTTTCCACAAGGGCTTGTGAAACCTTATCTCTAAGGTGGTGAGGTACAGTCGATACTGGATGACTCCGCACATAATCAAGTGCTTTATCAATTGCTAGATAAGCAGAATTAGATTTTGGTGCTCGTGCAACTGCCAATGCTGCATGAGCGATAATGATTCTGGATTCGGGCATACCCACAAAAGAGACTGCTTGTGCAGCTGCATTTGCAACACCTAGTACTCTTGAATCTGCCAGACCAACATCTTCACTTGCTGCTACTACAACTCTTCTCATAATCGCAATTGGATCTTCTCCGGCATCTATTAGTCTTGCTAAGAAATACATAGTTCCATCTGGATCAGAACCGCGCATTGATTTTATAAATGCACTTAATACATCATAATGTTCTTCACCACCAGTCGGTCTTTGACGTGTCCCTAATATTTCACTTAAAACAGCGAGAGATGCTTTCTCAGTTTTTGTTGCACTAATTAAAGTCTCTAAGACTCCTAATGCGAAACGTACATCACCCGATGATGAGTTTGCAATTTCATGTAATATTTCTTTACTAACTTTTGTTTTTCTCTCTAATATTTTATCGTCGTTAGACATAGCACGATTCAATATTTCAATGATGTCATTACTAGTTGGTGATGTTAATGGATACATACTCATACGTGATCTCAAAGCTGCAGATAGTGAAACGTAAGGATTTTCAGTTGTTGCGCCAATCAAGCGAAACGTACCACGTTCCACATGAGGTAATAATGCATCTTGTTGCACCCTGGTCAAACGATGTATCTCATCTATAAACACAATGGTAAAAATATTTCTTTCACCTAAACGAACAGCTGCGCTTGCTGCAACTTTCTTAATATCCGATACACTTAAGCTCATTGCGCTTAACATTTCTAAAAAGTGCTTTGTTTCGTTAGCAATAACATTTACTATTGTTGTTTTACCGCAACCCGGAGGACCATAAAGAACAAAACTAGCACTCGATGATGTTTCAACTATTGAACGGAAAGGGCTTCCCTGCCCAACGAGTTCTTTATGGCCTACAACTTCATCAAAAGTCTTTGGACGCATTCTTTCAGCTAAAGGAGCACTCACCTTACGAAGATCAATCGATGTTTCGCTAAATAAACTCGATGTCATTACCTATACTATCCCTGTTTCCCGGCTCGTCTTGCTTTTAAAACTTCTTCGCGTATGCTTAACCCTAGTTCTTTGAGCTGTTCTTCATCAATTTCACTAGGTGCTTTGCTTAAAGGATCATGTCCAGTTTGAGTCTTAGGGTAAGCACTCACTTCACGTATATTCTCTTCACCAGCTAAAATAGCTGCAACTCGATCAATCCCATAAGCAAAACCAGCATGTGGAGGAGCACCGAATTTGAATGCATCGAGTAAAAAACCAAAACGGTTCATTTGTCGCTCTTCGTCCATCCCTAAAATTGCAAATATTTGGGATTGAATATCTCGCCTATGAATACGAACACTACCTGAGCCTAATTCCCAACCATTTAATACAGCATCATAACTCTGTGACCTAATAGATCGCACAAATATCTCATCGAGTTCCTCACCCGCTGCAATTTGTTTTTCCAATTTAGATAGTTTCTCCCAATCATCAACGTGGGGCATCGTGAAAGGATGATGTGCTGGTATTGGTTTTCCATCTTTTGATAAACCCTCAAATAGTGGAAAGTCAGTAATCCATAAAAACTTTAAAGGAGGGTCAGAAACATTTGGTCGCAACAAATCGTTGCGCAAGGTTCCCAATACTTCACATGCTTGTTGCCATTGATCAGCTACGATCAATAATAAGTCGCCTTCATTTGCATTAGTTGTTTTTATTAATTCTGATATTTCTTTTGGTGAAAGAAATTTAGAGATTGGTGAATCTAGACCGTCAGAAGTAACTCGCATCCAAACTAAGCCTTTGGCACCAAGTTTTTTTGCTTTTTCTGTAAGTGAATCTAAATTCGACCTAGAGATAGACCCTTGACCATCAAGGCAAAGTGCTTTTATCGTTGGTGCTTTAAAAGCATTGAACTCTGTAGATACAAATACTTGCGTACAGTCAATTAGCTTTGTTCCGAAACGCAGATCTGGTTTATCAATACCATATTCATCCATTGCCTTATGCCATGTCATAGTATCAAAGCTGGTTTCAACATCTGGGGCTACACTTTGCACAATTGCATTTAAACTTGTCGTGACACAAGCTAATACGTCTTCTTGATTTGCAAAACTCATTTCCATATCTAGTTGAGAAAATTCAAATTGGCGATCTGCACGTAAATCTTCGTCTCGTAAACATTTCGCAATTTGGAAATATTTATCTACACCACCAACCATTAGTAATTGCTTAAACAATTGAGGTGATTGAGGAAGCGCATAAAAGGTTCCTGGGCTTAAGCGCGATGGTACAACAAAATCTCTTGCTCCTTCTGGAGTTGACGCAATTAATAGAGGTGTTTCTACTTCAGTAAAGCCTTGCTCACTAAATGAATCACGAATTGCCTTATTCACTTTTGCTCTAATTTGTAGATTGCGTTGTAGCCTTGGTCTACGTAAATCTAAATATCGGTATTGATATCGCAAATTCTCGTCTACATTTTCTGCATTATCTAATGGAAAAGGAAGTGAATCACTAGCATTTAAAATTTCTAGTTCCTCTATATGTATTTCTATAGAACCGGTTTCCAATTCATCATTCTTTGTACCATCTGGACGCGTAGCAATTTTCCCTATTACTCTTACGCAGTATTCAAGACGTAAATCTTTTAATGATTCAATACCTTCTATACTTGGGTCTCCTACTATTTGGACGATACCGCTACGATCTCTCAAATCAAAGAATATAATTCCGCCATGATCACGGCGAGCATCTACCCATCCACAAACTTCCACTTTTTCGCCAACACTAACTTTGGCTGTTTCATTGTTATAGTGCGTTCTTAACATTTATTGATTTCCTCATATAGTATCGATACAGTCGAAATGGACTTATAAATATGAGCAAATTCTAGTTGAATTTTATTATAATTTTAGAAGTATTCTAAATATATTAATGAATTATGGGTTTGTTTGTTCAAAGCGAGTACAAGCATTATCACAGGGGATATCCTTAATACTAGATCTTATAAAAGGTACAGTACCATCTCGTAACATCGATGGTGGCTGTTCATATAGTAATCTATTATCGAAAACAACATATTTTATAAAACCATTAGTTACATTACCGTTAGAAACTGACTCTATTGAGCCAAAAGTTCCTCTATTATAGGATTCCATAGCTCCAAATAAAGTAAATCTCCCACCAGGAGCAGAAGTTGCCCATTGTTGCGTATATATTGTTCCTAGATATGAGGGTACAGAAGTATAATCAGTATTTGCTTTCAAGTAACCATTAACAGTTATATCTCGACATGCACTTCCACTAGGTATACAGGCAATAATTATATCTTTTCCAGAATATACACCTAATAAATCTTTTGTAGGATCAAGATATACGAGATTATTACTTATCAATATATCAGCATTAGGTCCAGGTGCTGATGCAATAGTTACTTTTCCTTTCACTGTTCCTGAAATACTTCCACCCTGCTCTAAAAAAATAACACCATTAGATGGCATAGGCACATTCTTAGTTGTACCACCGACTAGTGCGTCAAAAGTTCCATTATCTCTAAATGTTAAATTTGTGTTATATCGATAATTATATTTTGTAGAATTTTCATTTTTTGCAATTTGTTGTAAGTTTCCAGCGCTTTGATCTCCAACTCTGTCTGGTAAAACTACAGCTAGTCGTGTTGATTCCTTTGCGTTACCAGAAGTTGGCCCATTATTACAACCTGAAATTGATGGATTTCCTTTAGCTGAATTTCCAGCTATGCCAGTTGACGTAATATATTTATCACTGAATAGTCGAAAACCATTACATGCAAGTATTACGCTTGAGTTCGAGTGAATGTTACCATTGAATACGTCTTGTCCTGAATATGTACCAATACGCGAGAATGAAGAATCTGTAGCGGGCAAAGGTACGCCTGAATTTAATATTACAGAGTCAGCAACTGTCTCAGTTTGACTTATAGAAGCATATTCAACATATTTACGTTTACTAATATTTTGCTGCATTCGTGAATAAGTGCAATCCTTCACTAGCAAATTTGATTTACACTTAGTTCTTACAGCTATATCTATAATATATTCTTCATTTGTCAAATCACTAGAAAATTTATCACCTGAATTTCCAGTTATACCCAGGTCATAATCAGTAGCGGACGTTACCAAACTTTTTAAACGCAATCGTATACATTCTTTTGTTGCATCGGGACAAGATATAGATAAATCACCAGTTGGGGCAATAGAGATCTGTGGTCCCCAACAATAAGTTTTAGTTAATACTTTTCCTGATGTAGTTACTGTTGGTGTACATGAGGTAGGTACTACTTCTGTAGATCCAATTTTAATAGAACCTAATGCCTCAGTAATGTTTAATGACTTACTGGCATTTACTGCGGAATAAATAGTGTCTAGTCCAGATTCACCTTTAAGTCTTGCTTCCAAAACAGCACGGTTCTTAGAACTACTCTGTACATCAGAAAGTGTCATCAAAGTCATTGAAGATAATATACCAATAGTAAGAATTACAATGCCTAATACAGCAACTAACGCATAACCAGATTCATTGTTTTTTGTTTTGTTAAAATTTCGTCGGAATAAATTTTTAATTTCCATAAGCACCCGTTTCTAAATAGGCCTTCATTCCAGAGAGTTGTATGGTTTGCGAGAAATCATAAGTTGAATAATCTTTATTACCACCAATATTTTTGCCATTCTCGTAAGATAACTTCACTTGCATTGTAATCTTTAAAATTTTATTATAATTAACTGAATCAAAAGGAGAATTATCATAGTTGAAATATGAAAAGAGTGGTTCGCGTACCGGCATTCTACCTGGACTTGAAGTTAGTTCTTTATGTGGTCCCAAATTCACCACGATACTCGACGAGTTAGCAATTGGTGTACTTGAGCCAGTATTACATTCGTTATAATATAAGGTATCTGGATCATTCTGGTTACTTTTTATACAGGTTGATGTTGTACTATTTCCTGCAAATAAACATGCAAATTTCGATGGATAAATAATAGAAGTGTTTTGTGCAACATCACTTATATACCAACATACTGTTGAACCACCAGCTACAGATATCACCTGAGAACCATTAATGATTTCATCACATTTTTCAGGATTATTTTTGAAATAATTAGTATCGGTTGAAGCGGCTAAAGTTGCTTGTTGTGTCTTATATTGATTACAAGTTGGAATATTGGATGCACCAGAAACATCTTTTAAGACACGAGACATAGCAACCCGTCCTTGAGTCGTAACATCTTTCTTTGCTGAAGCTTGGTATGAAGCAGAGGAAAATGAAACAATAAATGTTACGGCAAATCCAAATACAATTACAGATATTAAGGTTGCTATCATTAATTCAATTAAAGAAAAGCCATTCTGTTCTCTTTTGTTTTCGTTAAATTTAAGTATGAATGAAGTCATCAAATTGCACCATTTCCTAAGGGTGCAACAGTCAAAGTTGCTGAAGACTTTGGAGTAGCACCATCTTGAAACAAAGTTGGAGTGGGTGCATTTTTAACAAGAAAGGGAAACCAAATACAATTACTTCCACCATTGCTTAGAGTATTGCGAGTTACTTGCAGACTACTAACTTGTATACTTCCATCAATAATATCTGGATACATTACAACTGTAGAACCAGAATTAAAATAACCACCTACCCTAGTCGATGAAGAAAAGGCAATTGAATCTTGAGGTATATTCTGTCGTTTGGTTACACTTATAGTTTCTTTGCCACTTGCTAAACTAATATTTTTCCAACTTAGTGTAACTTTTCTTGCTATAACATCTGGCTGTTGAACCTTATCAATGGTATTAGTACCACCTGTACACGCTGTAGAAGAATTTGTTGTTCCAGTTTTCTCAAACCAATAATTCACTTTTACTTCATATTTAACTTCAACACCAGAATCATTCAAAATAACTGGTCGTATAAACTCCTGATCACCTAATTCACATTTACCATCAGGTGCTCTATCATAACAAAAAGCGCTAATAAAATATAGATTATCATTATAGATATTATCTAATACCGCATTTCCATCTTCATCAATCATTATACCTGCATAGGGAGAATTTCTAGTAGCGGCTATTGTAGAAAAAGCACATGTTAGTACTCTTGACCATGGTGTTGTTGTTGCTAAACTTACAACATCTTTTACTACAATTTTTGTAACCCCTACATCAAACCCGCATCCCGCAGATTGCATATTTTCATGTAGAGAGGTCATTAAAGTTAGAGCACGATCTCTGGTTTCTGTTTGTATCTTTATATTAGTAAGTGTTGACAGATGTGATACTGCTGAAGCAGCAAGTATCAAAAGAATAGATGCTGCAACTAAAACTTCAACTAAGAACGAACCTTCTTCATTTGTTACATGCTTATTTTGCTTTTTCGTATTCTTAAAATAGTGGCGGATAAAATCAAATAACTTCACGTAGTTATTGTCGGCCACAAGAACCTAGAAATCCAGTAAAAATTACATAAATAGTTTATTTATTAATGTTTTTTTAAATAATCGATGATCATATCTGTAGTCATTTCGCATTGTTCGCCTGATGACATATTTCTTAGTGTAATAACTTTCTTATCCCATTCATTCTCGCCACAAATAATTACGAACCTCGCACCACTTCGATCAGCTTGTTTCATCGAAGCTTTCATTGATTTAATGCCGAAACAATTATCCACGCTAATACCGCTGTTGCGTAAATCAGAATTAATATTTTGAAAATAATTTTTAGACTCAAAGGAATTTATTAAATCAACAATAAAAACGTCTAATATTCGTGTTCGAATTTCAAGTTTTTCCGCTTCTATGACCATCAACAATCTTTCGATTCCCAACCCAAAACCAATACCGGGTGTTTCTTCACCACCCATTTCTTTTACTAATTTGTTATAACGACCACCAGCACATATTGTTGCTTGTGCTGCATCTATAGAACTTGATATAAATTCAAAAGTTGTATTTGTATAATAATCAAAACCACGAACAAGAGTCGGGATTACTTCAAACGGTATGCCTAAATTTGTTAAGGACTCTTTTATTACCTCAAAATCTGTGATACTTTGCTCAGATAAAAAATCTAAAATCTGGGGTGCATTTTTTGCTATCTCAATCCATGCAGGATCTTTAGTATCAAGAATACGCAATGGATTCTTTTCAACACGTAACGCAAAATCTTCGCCAAGTAAATCAACATACTTTATAAAATACTCTCTCAAGGCAATCATGTGTTTTGCGCGCGCTTCACTATCCCCCATTGAATTAATTCCTATTATATATTGAGTCACACCCAATGACTTAAAGAAATTATGAGCAAAAGCAATAATCTCAACATCTATCATTGGATCATCAATACCAATAGCTTCAATACCAAATTGGTGATGCTCTCTCAACCTACCTTTTTGAGGACGTTCATATCGAAAATGCTGATTCATATACCAAGCTTTGAAAGGTGAAATCGGCCTATGCTGTGCAACTACTCTGGCTATGCCCGCAGTGCTTTCAGGACGCAATGCAATATGACGATCGCCTTTATCATAAAAGTCATACATTTCCTTTGAAACAACATCAGTATCTTCACCCACACGATTAAATACTTCAATGTGTTCAAATACTGGTGTCATTGCTAGGTCATAGTTATATAAATGTGCCTGCTTGGCAAAAATATTAATCAGAGTCTGCCACTTACGTGCCTCAAAACCAAAAATATCTTTTGTACCAATTGGTGCCCTATATATGTCGCTTGTTGCCATTACAGCATTCTAGTACGTGATGATTGTAAATATTTTCCTATGCTTCACTCACGTTCTTGCGTCGCTAAAGTGACCACAATGGTCTTAGGTGTCATTGCTTGTTGTGGCCTGGCCATTCCTCACAGAAAAATATGAACCAAACAGTAAAGAATCTAAAATGAACCTACGCTCTGAATATTAAACTTTGTTAGACCCTGGTACGATTCTAGATGCATCGATTACACCTTCGGTTCTTCTTAATCCACTTATGATTGAATCTAAATGAGAAGGATCAGCCAATTCGAAATCGAACCTAAGTTTAGCTATACGATCAGAAGTAGTAAGTGTATTACATCCCATAATATTAACTTTAAAATCAGATAATGCAGAGGAGATATCTTGCAAAAGTCTAGGTCTATCAAAAGCTTCGATCTCAACTGAGACTATAAAGCTTGACCCAGAACCTAGGTCCCATTCTACATCGATCAATCGCTCATTTTGTGTAGTGCTTAAAGCCACAGCATTCGAACAATCAGATCTATGAACACTAACACCTCTACCTCTCGTAATAAAACCTATGATCTCATCACCTGGCACGGGTGTACAACACCTAGAGAGTCGAACCATAACATCGTCTAGCCCCTCAACATGAATACCTACATTTTTACTTCTGTTTTCACGGGCAAGTATTGTAGGTTTAAATGCAGTTGTAGACATTTGGGCATCGCCTGTCTCAAACTTCAAATGTTGGCTAAGTTTGAGACCTACTGTTTTAGGTGACAAATTATGATCACCAATTGCTCTATAAAGATCATCTAAAGATGTATAACTCATATCTTTTGCAAGTTCTGCTAAAGCATTAGTTGATTGAACTTTTTGAACAGGTAAACCTAACCTACGCATTTCTTTTATTAAATCTTCTTTACCAGAAACAGTTGCATCTTCTCTACGTTCCCTTGAGAACCAAGCACGAATTTTATTTTTTGCTTTAGAGGATTGTACGAAATCTGCCCAATCACGAGACGGTGCTGCATCTTCCGCTTTCGATGTAACAACTTCTACAGTATCACCAGATGAAAGCTTTGCATTTAAGGGTACAAGCCGACCATTAATTTTAGCGCCAATACATCTATGCCCTACGTCAGTATGGACAGCATATGCGAAATCTACGGCAGTAGCATCAAGTGGCAAAGACATAACTTTACCTTTAGGCGTAAAAACAAAAACTTCATCTTGTTCTAGATCATCTCTAAGCATTTCCATGAAATCATTTGGATCAGCTGTATCGTTTTGCCAGTCAACAATACGATCTAACCATGGAAGCGAAGATATATCTTGAGGAATAATTTGTTTTCTATTTTTCTTCATAGGATCAGACGTAGCTATCCTCTTGGATTTATTATCTTTGTTTGTCCCTCCACGACCAATATCTTTATATGCCCAATGGGCTGCTATCCCAATCTCTGCGCGTATGTGCATATCCTGAGTTCGTATTTGTACTTCGATAGGGACCCCTGATCCTGCTATTACTGTAGTGTGTAATGATTGATATAAATTAAATTTTGGCATAGCAATATAGTCTTTGAACCGGCCCTGAACTGGCGCCCATATGGAGTGAATAGAACCGAGTGCACCATAACAATCCTTAAGACTATCAACTATGACACGCACACCAACTAGATCTTGAACTTCATTAAAATCTTTACCGCGAACTACCATTTTCTCATATATTGACCATAAGTATTTTGGACGACCACTGATTTGTGCATTAATATTCACATTCTCTAAAAGTTCTTTAAGGTCTTGAGTTACATCGTCCAATAATTCTTGACGTTCGCCACTTTTTTCTTCAACCATGTATTCAATAGCGGCATAACGCTTAGGTTGCAATACTGCAAAACATAATTCTTCTAACTCGCTTTTGACATCGGAAATTCCTAGTCGATGTGCGAGCGGTGCATAAATATCCATTGTCTCTTGTGCTATACGTTTTTGTTTAACACCCGGCATGGCTGCAATTGTTCGCATATTATGAAGGCGGTCCGCGAGTTTAATTATTAATACACGAATATCTTTTGCCATTGCCACGAGCATTTTTCTCATTGATGCTGCTTGGGCTTGTTCATTACTTTGAAAATGTATTCGATCAAGTTTCGTTACTCCATCAACAATACCTGCAATATCTTCACCAAATAAATTTTTTACGTCATCTAATGTTGTGTTTGTATCTTCAACGCTATCGTGCAATAATGCACCACATATTGTCACATCGTCTAACCCTAATTCAGCAACAATATGAGCAACCATCACAGGATGCGCAATGTAAGGCTCGCCACTTCTACGAATTTGATTCTCATGTGCTTTTCTTGCGACTTCAAATGCTTTTACAATTATCTCTGAACTCTTATTCGGATGATGTAATTTATATATCTCGACTAGACCTGCGACATCAATATCAATGTGCGATCTTCTCCAAGGGAAGATACTTTTTGAATCGCGTTCATTATTGGATCGAGGAACGTCAGGTAGAGCCATACTCAAATATTATCGACTTTTTTACTCCATCGCTTGATAACAACTATTAAAGGCGTTGCGACATAAATTGAACTATATGCACCTGTAGCAAGACCGATTGCTAACGCCAAAGCGAAATCTAATAAAGCAACAGCTCCTAAAAGATAAGTTCCAACAAAAATTAACGATATAACTGGTAAAACAGCAACAATCGAAGTATTTATAGACCGCATAAGTACCTGATTTAAAGATGTATTAACCATTTCAGAGTATGTAGTTTGCCTCAATTTCTGCCATATTTTCTGGTTATCTCTTACTTTATCGAATACAACAACAGTATCATATAGCGAGAAACCTAAAATAGTTAAAAATGCGACTACTGTTGCAGGTGAGACCATAATATTAAAAACAGAATATACCCCCACGGTAATTATTATGTCATGTATAACAGCTGAAATAGATGCCAATGCCATCGACCATTCAAATCTGATAATCATATACAAGGCTACAAGAGCAAAAAATGCGATCATAGCATTTACTGCTTTAGACGTTAACTGTTTACCCCATGATGGACCAACATCAGAAAAAGAAATTTCTTCAATTTTTGTGCCAGAGTAATCACTAAGTTTTTTAAACAGAATATTTTGTTCAGCTTTTCCTATTTTCTTTGCAACAATTTTTACAGTGTCATTATTAACAATCTGTACTTTCGAATCTGCTAAACCTTCAGTCGCCAATAAATCTCTAACATCGGCGACAGAGGGTACTTTTTTATTCGACATTTTTAATTCAAAACTTGTTCCACCTTTAAATTCAATACTTGTATTTAGACCATTAACAAATAATGAACCGATTGAAATTGCAATTAACAGCCCGGAAATTGCTCCCCAGCGCCAAATTTTCGTTGTAAATTGAAAGTTGGTTTCTTCATGATATAGATCTGAAAGTGTTGATTTAAAAGTCATAATTTTCCTCTAGCCACTTAGGCTTTAATATCTTTATTGTCTAATGCAACAGTAAACCCGATAAAACGGTTTGTTATTAGCTTCGGACTTAGCGCCAATATCTTTACAAGTGGATGCATGAAGCAAACAGAAAAGATTAGGTCTAATACAGTTGATACACCTAAGAAAAAAGCGAATCCACGTACTGAACCTGCTGCTAGATAAAAAAGTGTTATAGCACCAAATAGTGATATTAGGTCTGCAGCTAAAATGGTTTTAAATGCAGCTTTAAAACCACTATCAAGTGATGAACGCACACTTCTTCCATACCTAACTTCATCTTTAAGCTTTTCAAAATAGACCACATAAGAATCGACAGTAACACCTAATGAGATAATAAGACCTACGATTCCGGCTAGTGTTAGAGATAAACCTTGAGTGCTACCTAACCATGAAATTAGTGCATATGTTGTCATACCTGAGAATAAGATTCCGCCAAATACAACAAGCGATAAAATACGATAGTAGAAGAACATATATAAAATAACTAGTAATAACCCTATACCTCCTGCTACTAAACCTGAATTTAGTTGGTCAGTACCAAGAGTTGGCGAAATTTTTGAAGCTGTTTGTTGTTCGAGTTCAACTGGAAGAGCACCAAATTTTAGTACCTGTGCTAAATTCTCTGCTTCATCACTAACATTTTTTGCACTACCGAAAGATATTTCGATTGTATCATTAGATAATCCATTTGCTAGATCAGGATTTATAACTGGATCTGAAACAATTATTCCATCTAGTACAATTGCAACTGCTTTATCACTTAGAGGTATTCCAATTTTTTCTGTAAATTGTTTTGAACTTTTACTCTTAAGCTTTACAGCAGTAGATATCTTACCAGTACTATCCACACTTTTATATGAATCGGAGACAATATCTCCACCTAACACTGCTGGACATAACAATTTTGGTAATCCTGTTATTTTATCTTTTCCTATAATCGCATTTTCAGGCTTATCATTCTCACGTGTTGTAAATGTTGATAAGTCGCCGGTCAAAGATACAGTAGTAGGATTTTTTCCTCCACATTGTACTTGTAAAGTGGAAATAGTTGTTTGTGTAGTTGTAGGTGTTGTGGTTGTGGTTGTGGTCGCTTCAGGAATGGTTGTAGCAGTTGTTTCTAACGTTACGTGTTTTCCTGCTTTGCCTGCTTGTGGTTCTGACGATGGAACACTTGTTGATGTAGTTGGAGTAGTCGTCGATTTATCAGACTTAGACTTAGAAGTCTTTGTCTTATCTTGATTAGAAGTCTTTGTCTTATCTTGATTAGTAACCGCAATTTGAGTCAATACCTCTTGTACTTGGGGATCAATTCCGTCACTTTGAAAATTATAGTTATTTTCTGCAACCTCACGAAAATACAATTTTGCAGTTTGACCAACTGTTTCTTGCGCGCGTTTAGCATCTTTTAATCCAGGAAGATCCACAATTATATTTTTACCTTCAGGGTACACTTCTGCTTCAGCTACACCTAAACCATCGACTCGTTCACGAATAATACTCACTGCTACATCGATATTTTTAGCATTAGGATTGCCTTTAGCTAGCAAAGTAACACTGACCCCACCTTGCAAATCTAGACCCAACTGTGGTTTTACATCTTTAATAAAAGTTAGAGAGAAAACATAACATACTGTTACAGTTGTTAGAACGAATAATTGGACGGGTTTTTTTATTCCGCCAGATGTTTTAAACGAAGAATATACTACAGCACCTATTAAAGCGACAGTAATAAACGTATAGACCCATGTTGGTATTGCATTACTCATTTATTTTCTTTCAAATCAGCGTCATCTTTTACAGTGTCATCTTTTTTTAAATCATCTATTTTAAGTTCTTCTTTTAGCACTTTTTTCATTGCAATCGACTTCTTAGAAAGTGTAATATTTGTTTTATTGGCAATTTCTAATTGAATTGTGTCGTCATTTATAGAATCAATTGTTCCATATATACCACCGTTTGTTATTATCTCATCACCTATTTCTAGATCATCTAATAGTGCTTTGTGTCTTAAAGTATTTTTTTTCTGAGGTCTAACTATCATAAAGAAGAATAAGAAAGCTATAGCAACCGCACTAAATAATAATGTCGGAATACCGCTCGAATTTGAATTTGCTGCAAATGTGATCATAAGGGCGAAATCTTAGTCGCATTTGTGAATAAATTGTGGTATTACACCTGCAATTTGGGTAATTATTCACGTATTATACTTAAATTTATTGATAAACTAGTTAAAAATGTAAATATTAATCTTTATCGGCTTGGTCTCTCTGTGGTATCGATTTTGGTTCTATATTTAGATGCATAAATGCTTTTTCAGTAGCTACCCTACCTCGTGAAGTTCTTTCTACAAAACCATTGATTATTAGATAAGGTTCAATCATATCTTCAATAGTTTCATTCGACTCACCTAAAGTGACGGCCAAGGTAGAAACGCCAACCGCTCTACCAGAATATGTTGCAGTTAGACATTCAAGATATGCGCGATCCGAATTATCTAGACCTTGCTCATCAATTCCAAAAAGTTCGCAAGCATTATTAACACCTTCTGGATTAATATCACTATCATGTTTTACAAGACAATAATCTCTAACACGTCTATATAAACGTTGAACTATACGAGGTGTACCACGACCACGTTTTGCAATTAAGCTAGCAGCCTCAGGTGTAATATTCGTCTCATCCAATTTCGCTACTCGTTCAACAATTTTTATTAAATTTTCATCTGTATAATACTGCACACGCGCAAAGAATCCGAAGCGATCACGCAGTGGCCCTGTTATTGAACCTGTACGTGTAGTAGCTCCCACTAAAGTAAATTTAGGAAGATCAATACGCACACTTCTTGCAGTCGGTCCTTTACCAATAACTATATCGAATTGGAAGTCCTCCATTGCCGGATATAGAACTTCTTCAATATTACGAGAGAGCCTATGGATCTCATCAATGAACAATACATCGTTGTCTTTAAGATTAGAAAGTATCGCTGCTAAATCGCCTGGTCTTTCAAGCGCTGGACCAGAAGTCACTGATAGGTTAACTCCCATTTCTCTAGCAATAATAGAAGCAAGCGATGTTTTACCCAAACCAGGTGGCCCTGCTAATAAAACATGATCTAAAGGTCGCAATGAAGTTTTTGCTGCTTCAATCATTATTGAAAGATGTGTAATAATGTCATCTTGCCCTACAAATTCATCAAAGCTACTAGGTCGTGTTGAATTTCGTATTTCAACATCAACCACTTCTTCTTCAATTTCTGGATCCACTAGATCAATTATTTCATTGCGCAAAATAAACCTTATACCTTTGCCATAAGTCGCAAACATTCTTTTATCATCACATCGATGCTCAAAGTTGGGTCTACATTAGTAATAATTGATGTTATCTCATCACGTCTATACCCAAGTTCCTCTAATGCTTCTCGAACTTCATTCTGTGTTGTGCTTTGAATATTTGGAACAAAAATATCGAATATTGATTGAACGCTGGACAACTCTACAACCATTCTTTGTGCAGTTTTTTTACCGATACCTGGTACTGAACAAAGCATATCTACATCAGATGTACTTAAAGCGTCGACTATGCCTTGGGCACTGAGGACAGAGAGCATAACAAGTGCCAGTTTTCCTCCTATACCGGAAACCGAAATCAATTTTTCAAAAAGCTCTTTAGAACTCGACTCAATGAAACCAAATAAAACAATAGAATCTTCCCTAACTTGTGTATGAACAAATACTGTAATTGCATTACCAGCACGTAAATTTATTGTCTCACGTTCGGGCATAGAAACTTTATAACCCACACCATTTACATCTATAGTAACGTCACCGTTTAATGTCACGCTTGCTATATTGCCATTTAGAAGAGCAATCATCTAGTAATACCTTCCCGTTTTTTTGGTAGTTCATATTCTCGATCAGGTTTTGCCTTTCGAATAATATTTTTCTTTACAGAGTTTGACACTATTTTTTGTTTTTGTAAATTTTGTGATGTGATCGCATTAGCTATTGCATCATGTAATTTAGAACCCGCATATATTGCACTCTCGGAATCATTACCCTCTGATGGTGCCTGTTGAAATAAAGAATGAGTAATTGCTACAGCTAAAGCATCTGCAGCATCTGCTGGCTCTGGAATTTGATTTAGATTCAACAATCTTGTGACCATGGTTTGTATTTGAATTTTGTCAGCTTGCCCATCACCGGTCACAGCATTTTTTATTTGTGTAGGCGTATATTCAAAAACTGGTATAGACAATGATGAAGCAACAGAGTGCACTACACCGCTAACCTGTGCGACACTTATAGCAGTAGATACATTTGCCTGAAAAAAAACTTTTTCTATAGCTATTACATCTGGTTTAAATTCACGTATTAGTAAATCTATATCTTGGTGAATTTCTTTTATACGCTCAGTTGTGGTGTTCTCTTTGGGTGTAGATAATATACCGTTAGAAATTATTGAAATATCTCGTCTTTGCCCGGACATTATTAAGCCGTAACCGCATCGGGTTAATCCTGGATCAATACCTAATATTCGCGCGAACATAAGTTCGATTCTAGCCGAAATAGCCGGATTTAGAGACCATTAGATCATATTAATTTTGAATATTCTATGTTCTATCTATATATCAAATAAGAACTTACGTGTTATACGTATAGGGGAAAGAATTATATTTGCAGGTAATTGTAATATTTTTACCCAAAGAGGTATTGAAAATGCTTGTGCTTCTCTTATATTTCCACTTGAAACAAGACTTGTAAGTGATTCTACATCTAGACTTTCTACAGTATTTGAATCCATCCCAACTTCTGATGGAGAAACAAGTGGTTCATAGATAAAGTTTTTTGAACTTAACGGTTCAACGTAGTTTTGTAATGCTTTTTCAATTGTTTCACTTAATATTGGTGAGAATATCTTTTCTAAATCTACATCTAGTCGTTTAATAAAGCCTTTTCTTGTGAGCTCACAATCACAATATATGTATTTATCATCTTCGCCTTTTAAGGATATACGAATAGTGGAATCCAGTTTTCCTTTTCCACGTTTATCATTTGAAGTTATATTAAAAATAGTAATTAAATTATCAAAATCTTTATCTATCAATAAACATGTACCGTTCATATTTAATCTATAAAAACCAAGAGTCACAACCTTAAAAAAATTCATTTCTTCATCAGAAATTAGGTTAAAAGTTTCAGAGTTTGAATCAACTAACGATCCCATATCGCTAATAGTTTTAAACGTCGAAATTTGTTCACCGGTATAAGGTATTTTCAACTCGAATTTATCCATGCCTAGATGTTAGTTCGAAAAAAGATAGTAATGTGCGATGTTAAGAAATTGTTCAAATCACTCAGGATAAAAACATCATTTAGGAGAGTTGTTCAATAATCTCATCGCTAATATCGCAGTTTGCGTATACATTCTGCACATCATCATGTTCTTCTAAAGCATCGATAACTTTCAATACGGATTGAGCATGATCAGGATTTTCAATAGGTACCAAAGTTGTAGGCAACATTGTTAGATCATCTGAAGTAACTTGGAATCCTTTTTCGATAAGTGCAGTTTTAACTGCAAATAAATCATGGCCGTCTGTAACTACTTGGAATCTATCACCAAGATTATTTAGATCCTCAGCTCCAGCTTCTAATGCAACTTCCATCAATTCATCTTCTGTAGTTGAATCAATAGGAACATCAATTACACCTTTTCTTGCGAATTGCCAGGCGACTGCTCCAGGCTCGGCAAGAGAACCTCCAGCTTTAGAAAATATAGTTCTAATTTCTGGGCCTGTACGATTCTTATTATCTGTCAATGTTTCAACGTAAATTGCTACACCATGGGTTGCATAGCCTTCATAATTTATTGCCGTATATGAAACACCTTCGATTTCACCTGTACCTCTTTTTATTGCACGATCAATGTTGTCTTTTGGCATTGATACACCACGAGCTTTGGATACCATTAGTCGTAATGATGCATTGGCTTCGAGGTCTCCTCCACCAGCACGGGCCGCAACTTCTATCTGGCGCGCCATTTTTGCAAATACTTTTCCACGTGCAGCATCTGCAGCACCTTTTTGATGTTTGATGGAAGACCATTTAGAATGACCGCTCATATTATCCCCTTGCATTTCCTTCTATTGTGTACATGCTAATCGCTTTATTAATGTATCTACGAAAAATCTGTGTAGAGCAGAATCATTAGTTACTTCATTATGAAAAGTTACACCTATTGCACTTTGCGACTGTACTCCTACGATTTTGTCTTTATATTTGACTATCGCGTTAACATCTTTTGAAATTGAAATTATTTTTGGTGCTCGTATAAATGCGACCTCAATTTTTTCATTAGTTGGAATTAAATCGACTGTAGCCATGAAGCTATCTTTTTGAGTACCATAAGCATTTCTTTGTATCTCACAATTCAATATCTTTTTATCTTGAGAAAGCAAGATAAGCCCTGCACATGTACCGAAAGCAAATAGTCCTGAATTTATTTTTTCAAAAAGTAGCTTGCCCAAGCCACTACGTTCTAAATGTTTATTTAATACCGTAGATTCACCACCAGGTACAACAATTGCATCAATATTTTCTAAATCAATATCTTTAAGAACAAGCTTGGTCGTAATAGCAATATCATGTTTTGCGTAATCTAAAGCAATTTCTTCAAACATCACTTGATGTAATTTAAATGCTCCTTGTAAAGCTAAAATCCCAATATTTAATTTTATAGACCTATCCACGACATCCTACATTTTTAAAACTGGTTGAGAGTCTGATATTTACCAACCGCGATTCTCGAACTTTGTTTCAGGATCTGTAATACCGACCATAGGAACTCCTAGGTTTGTAGATACTTTACGCAAAAGGTCAGCATCCTTATAATGTGTTGTTGCTTCTACGATCGCTAGTGCGCGCGGGGCTGGATCATCTGATTTAAATATTCCACTACCCACGAAAATAGCTTCTGCACCTAGTTGCATTACTAATGATGCATCTGCCGGTGTTGCAATTCCTCCAGCACAAAATAATGGTACAGGCAGTTTAGAATTTTCAAGTACAAGTTCTAAAAGCTCTAAAGGTATGCGTTCTCTGTTTATATATTCAGTTTTCTCTTGCGATTTTGCATCTTGTAATTTTTCGATATCTGAATGTATAGAACGTAAATGTCTTACTGCTTCAACTATATTACCAGTACCTGCTTCACCTTTAGATCTGATTAACGCCGCACCTTCATTAATACGACGTAATGCTTCACCAAGGTTTGTTGCTCCGCAGACAAAAGGTATTTCAAAATCATGTTTGTTAACATGGAATGCTTCATCTGCTGGTGTAAGTACTTCTGATTCATCTATAAAATCAACACCCATAGCGGCTAATATCTGTGCTTCCGCAAAATGGCCTATTCGAACTTTTGCCATAACGGGAATAGTAACTGATTTTTGGATTTTTTCAATCATGGCCGGGTCACTCATGCGAGCAATACCACCATCTCGTCGAATATCTGCTGGTACTCTTTCTAACGCCATAACCGCACAAGCACCTGCTTGTTCAGCAATGATTGCTTGTTCAGCATTTACAACATCCATTATTACACCGCCACATAACATGTCAGCTAATCCTGTCTTTAGACGCATTCTTGAAGATTGATCCATTATTTTCTCCTAATTATTTTAATGTTACAGGCGTTTTTACACTTGCAAGTTCAACCCAAGTTTGTCCTGGTGTCAAAGCTATAACTTTTCCATTTGAATCTTTAAATTCAGCTGGATTTGCACTACTCGGACGCTCCCATGTTCCGGTGATTACTTTACCATCCCGAAATATTTGTACTTTACCTGTACCGGTAGTTAATCCTTCTGACTCAGAAGGATAGACAATTGTTTGTACGACTACATTTGACACGCTAACTTGTGTTCCTTCGTCATCAACTACTGGTTTCGTCCCATAAAATCGTAAATATTTATTAGTTGTTGAATCATATACCCAGGTGCATGCAAAACCTGCTCCGAATCCAATTTCAAATTTTGTTGATATTTCATCAGTGATTGGTACTTTTTTTGAATAAGTAAATTGTGGTTTAGGAGGTACTGGCTTTCCACCTTTTGTAAACATCGTTGCTGTTTGGACATAAAGATTATTTGGCGCGCCACGTGATGGATCTCTTTTCATTGCATCACGAGATGAAGTTTCATTAAGAGAAAGTACGCCTTTAGTATCTTTTATCTTTGACTCATTAGCTGGCGTTCCGCCACTATATGCAAATATTCCACCCCAGTTTAGTGAAATATTTGGGTCCATACCCCTAACGCTTCTTACTGGCCCTATACGCGCTGGTACTTGTGAATTGAAAATCCCCATGTAACGGGTAACTTGACCTTCAACTATTTCTTCATAGACTATGTCAGCTTGAGTGATACCAGCTTGAGGTCGGGCTTCAGTATTATTGCCTATTTTTACCGCTAATGCTGGGCGCGTAAGTGATAGCCCAGTTTCATCAACCAGCCCTGTCAGTGGAGCTTTTACATCTTGTTTTTTTATAGTAGTAGTTGTAGTTGCACTAACTTTTTTATTTGTTTTTTTATTATCACTGCTTAATGCATTAAATCCAAAATACCCAGCAATAAGAACGACTGGAATAACTCCCATAGAGATTTTCATTGCTTTCGTTGCAAAGATTGATTTTTTTTCGTCGAACATTTATCTCCTTAGAATAAATTCCATTTACATTTCTTTTAATCTTGCAATTCGCTCATCAAGTGGCGGATGTGTAGCGAAAGCACGGGCAAACCAACTTGGTTTCTCAGTTTTTTCACCTTCGTCCATGGGTTGTTCTATCCACATTGAAGAAGTAACACTTAATCCTTTTTTAACTTCTGAAGTATCAGATTTTAATTTTTCTAATGCTGATATTAGACCAGGCGGGTATCTAGTTAACGATACTGCAGAAGCATCAGCCAAGCATTCTCTATTTCGAGATATAGAAAACTGCAAAAGCCTTGCTGCAAACGGAGCGAGTATCAACAATAATAATGGCAGTATCAATAGTACAGCACCAAATGGGCTGTTGTTTGAGTTCGAATCTCTTTTAGATTTTCCACCACCAAAAAATGACATTCTCATACCGATTTGAGATAATACAACAATTGCACCAACGGCAGTGACCGCAATTGTTGAAATTAAAATATCGTAATTTTTAATATGTGAGAGTTCGTGCGCGATGACACCTTCGAGTTCTACACGGTTCATCATATCTAGCAAACCAGTTGTTACTGCAATTGCACAATGTTTAGGATTACGACCAGTCGCGAAAGCATTTGGGGACGGATCCTCTACAATATAAAGTTTTGGTTTTGGCAAACCAGAAGCTATACAAAGCCCTTCTACTAGATTATGAAATCTTCTATATTCATCCTTGTCGGCTGGTTTAGCATTAGCTGCCATTAAGGCAACTTTGTCTGAATAAAAATAAGAAAAAAATGACATAAAAATTGCTACAATAATCGCAATTATTACGCCAGCAACTCCATAACCTAATAAATAGTTAAAGGCTAAACCCACAGCAGCTACTAGCAATATGAAGGTAAATAAAACTAAAAAAGTTTTTTGTTTATTTTTTCTAATTTGTTCGTACATATATATTTCGGTTTATAAGTTATGAGTTGAATACTGCAATTTTAGTTTATGAATCAAATTTAACTTCGACATTTTGCTTATCAGCTTCATCGATTTCAAAATATTCCCTAAGTGTAAATCCACCAATACCAGCAACAATATTTGTTGGTATACTTTGAATCTTTGTGTTGAGAGAACGTACTTGATCATTATAAAATTGACGTGAATATGAAATTCGGTCTTCAGTCGAAGTCAATTCTTCTTGTAAAGCTAGAAAGTTTTGATTTGCTTTTAGATCTGGATATGATTCCGATAAAGCAAAAAGAGATTTCAATGCACTGGTAAGCATATTTTCGTTAGCTGCAGTTTGTGCAACACTTCCACCTGTTTGCATTGCCGCATTACGTGCGTTTACTACATCTTCAAATGTTGACTTCTCGTGTGTTGCATAACCTTTGACCGTTTCAACCAAATTAGGTATCAAGTCATGACGTCTCTTTAATTGAACGTCAATTTGTGACCATGCATTATCTACTCTATTTCGTGAAGTAACGAGGCTATTATATAGCCCAACAAAAATTAGTACGAGTAGTAGAACTACCCCAATTATTACTAAAGCTACGGTCATCTATATTCCTTTCAAATTGATACATTTTTAAGTTTACTACACCAGACTCCTATGCAGTTCTATCGCAGATTCATAAACATCCCTATAGTTTTCAACAATTTTTTCGATAGAAAATTCCTTGACTCTTTTTTTGGCATTTTCTTTTAATTCATCTCGCTTAGGCTTATTCAAGATAAGTTCTTCCAAGGACTTGCGCAATAAATCTACATTACCTGGTTCTACTAATATAGCTTCTAAATTATTTCTAACTACCCCAGCATATCCAGGAATATCTGACGCTATTATCGCACAATCAGATACCATTGCTTCTAGAAGTATTATCCCAAAACTTTCTCCACCAGTTGCAGGAGCTATGAGGATTTCTGCTGATGCCAATCTCCTTTTTAACTCTTTATCATCTACTCGACCAACAAAATGTATTGATTTACAATGTGTAGTCTTAGAAATTAATGATGCTGTTTCTTCACCAGAGCCAGCTACCCACAGATCGAAGTTATTTTGTGTAATTTCAGAGTCTAACCATGCATCAATGAGAAATCTTAAACCTTTGCGGTCTTCGTGTCTACCGACAAACATTACTATTGGTTTAATGTGGGGCCACTTTACAATATTTTTGTATTCATTTATATTTATTGCATTAGCTATTACTTCATAATCGCCGGGCATAAATTTTTCCGCCAATGCTTTGGCTTCAGATGACACACAAACTTTTATTTGCACTCTCGAAATTGCGCCTCTGGCTGGTGCTTGAAAATATCTTAACGCTTGTGAACCTTCGCCAGCCGCATGAAATGTAGCAACCATTGGTAAATCTGCTCCTAGCATTGCAGCGATTGTTGGACCCGGGATCATGGGTTCATGAAGATGCAATACATCTGGCGTAAAATTATATATAGCACCTAAAGTCATAGACGTAACATCAATACCATCTGCAATTGGTGCCAATGATCCGTTACCACGTATTGCTCTTGTTGTTCCAACTGGTATTATATATTGGTTCGGTGGAACTCCATCACAAGGAGCGATTATTCTTGCATCTATGCCAGCCTTGCGTAGAAATTCCATTTGCAAAATAACTTGATTTTGTACACCGCCTGGTATCGACATTGAGTAGGGACATATTATGGCAACTCTAAGGGGAAATTTTGAAAGATCAATATTTTCTTTCTTGTCTTTTTTTAGAAAGGATGGAACAATGTCGTCTATGTCCATATTATTCCCACTCATTTTGTAACACATGATATTGACTAGGGTCCCGCAAAATCATTTCTTCAAAATCTTCGAAAAGTTTTTTCGAAGTGTTATATATTATCTCCTTTTTATTATCACCTTTTTGTAGTTCGCATTCTGGATAAAAAACAATGGTTAAAGTAAAATCATGATTTAAATATGTTGCTACCGGTACTATTACTGCTCCAGTTAGATAAGACAATGTGGCAGGTCCTTGAGGCATAGATTTATCTCTATCAAAAAACTTATGAATTTGACCATTTTTTGAAATATCTCTGTCAGCGACTAAACAAATAGTGCGACCTAATTTCAAACCTGTAATTAGTTTTTTTGTTGGATTATCATCGTGTGCTATAACTTCCATCCCAGCTACTTCTCGAGATTTAGTAAAAAGGTTAAATAATTCTGGTGGTTTAAGTCGTTCGGCAACTACCAATGGGATTGTGCCAGTTGTACCTAACCATGCTCCTGCAAGTTCAAAATTACCAAGATGGCCAAGCGCAAGGATTACCCCAGAATTATTTTTTAATGCTTTTATAACAGCATTATCATAATAATTTTTTCCTTCGACATTTATGATTTCAGAAATATCTTTAGAACTACGATTAGAACTTATCCAAAAAACATCTACCCAATATTGAGCATAATAATTAAGCACTTTTCTTGCACGTAATTTCAATTCACTAGCATTTAATTCTGGAGATATTATTCCCTGTACATTCATTATGTTTTTTAACATTTCTGTTGGTATAAGGCTAAATAATGAAACTAGGTATTTAGTAAATAACATCACAATCCTACGAGGAATAATTTTTGTTATAGCTGTACCTATTTTTAAGGAATACAACATTTTGTTATTAGACATTTATATACCAATTATCTAATTATCTGAACCATCTTGTTGTTCATGATTCTGCTTACGAATTGATCGGCGTTTAGCCTTATTTTCTGCTCTTTTTTCAGTGAATAAATCATACTTTGCTTGCAGATCAGCAAGTTTGCTTGCGAGACCATTTGCTTGTGTAGCGAGTTTCCAAACTTTAATATGTCTTTGAATAAGCGTAATTGAACCCAACACAGCAATTATCCATATTCCAATCCACAAGTATCCAAATACAATACTCACACCAAAGACAATAAGGCGCTCTGCTCGCTCCATTATTCCACCCTTTATTTGGAATCCTATGGCTGCCGCTAGGGCACGAGCATAGGAGATTAATAATGAAACTGTTAGAGCAATCGCGCTTAGTGCAGCCATAAACGCTTGAGATCTCTCACCATGTGCATAAAACCATACGGCTCCAGTGAAAAGTGCGGCATCAGATATACGATCGAATAGAGAATCTAGAAATTGGCCTCTTGAATTAACTTTTCCACTAGCTCGGGCAATTGAACCATCGAGCAGATCTGGGATACCAGCAACTAGAACCCCTAAGCCTGCAAGGACATGGTGTCCAGTTGCTACTGCAACTCCTGTTGCTATTGCTACAAATAAACCTAGTACAGTTAGCATATCTGCTGAAATTCCACATTTGTATAAGAAAATTCCTATTGGAGATGTTATCTTTTCCGCGTATTTACGGCCATGTTGGTCAAGCATTACAAGGTCCGTCCCTGCAATAATTGCACAAAAGGGTTATTTACACATTGGGAAGAGTTAAACATTTGTTGACTTCGATCTCTTAGCTTGGCCTTTGACTTTTGTATCTTGTTCTTCCATATCAAAGAATGTTGAAGTAATTTGTTTTGTAACTGCACTAATTTCCACTAAACCTCTTTCAGTTGGAGGTTCGTCGCTAGAAAATACAACGACGCGCCATGTAGGTTTTGATGCCCATCCGGTAAAACATAGTTGAGCACTTGCATGACCTACAGAAAATGGTGCTTGTGAAGCTGCAAGTACTAACGCATCTATATCTTTAGCATTTAATTCCCAACCTAAAAGAAAAAATAGCAATCCAATAATTACAGAAATAATACCCGAACCTATTAAATAATTATTAGCAGAATTAATACCTAATCCTATAGTTATTAGGCCTATTGAAATTATAAATGCTGCGGCTGTTTTTCTTTTTCTAGGAGACGGAAATTGATAGGGTCCAACATGTTTTGTCACATCCAGATCATCTGGTAAAACATCTACATGCGCTCTTTCATCCAACGTAGATTTTTCCACACTGCTAGCAATTGTTTTCTTTAGCATTATTCTGACACTCTTTCGTTTTCGGGCCACAAATTCCAAATTCGTTCATAGCTTGATTCTAAAGTCTCTGGCAATGCCCGCGTATTTGCAACTGTAGTAATAAAGCCACTATCTGCCATCCATCTAGGCAAAACATGCATATGCATATGTCCAGGTATACCAGCACCTGCTGCTTCACCTAGATTGGCACCTATATTTATACCATCTGGATTATAAACCTCACGCAATATTTTACTAGCAGTGTTTGTTAGTCGCATAACTTCATTTCTTGTATGGTCAGAAAAGTTTTCCAGATTCTGATGGTGTTCTAATGGAACTACCATTAAATGACCATTCGAATATGGATATAAATTCATGACAACAAAACATTCTTTTGTTTTTGCTATCACATAATGATCTTTACCCTCTTTAGCAATTTCACACAATATACATTCAGCTACATCTTGACCTAATCGTCGTTGTATTGATGCTTGTGCAGATCTTTGAACATATTCACTACGCCATCCTGCCCATAATTGATCAATGTGTGCCATATTATACCTCGATAGATTTTGAGTCAATATTTTCTACTATACCTTTTGTAAATGCTTCAAGTTCCACATCTCTTTCAGGTTTATCATGGCCTCGCTTATTTACACCGACAGTATTATTATTAATATCTTCATCGCCAACTACCAAAATATATGGAACCTTGTCAGTTTTTGCTTTCCGGATTCGTGAACCTAAAGTTTCAGACTCAGCACTTGCAATATATGCGCGTACACCTTGAGATTTCAATGAGTTTATAACTTCATGTGCGTAATCCTCGTGACGATCTGCTACTGGTGCAACTATTACTTGCTCTGGCGCAAGCCAAACTGGAAAGGCTCCAGCATAATGTTCTGTTACCATTGCAAACATACGCTCAACAGAACCAAACAATGCTCTATGAATCATTATCGGTCGAACTTTTTCATTATTTGAATCAACATATTCAAGTTCAAATCTTTCTGGTTGATTAAAATCAACTTGAAGTGTAGAAACTTGCCAACGTCGACCAATTGCATCAGTCAAATGTATATCGATCTTTGGTCCATAGAAGGCTCCTTCACCTTCCGCGATTTTGTATGTTAAGCCAGATTTATCTAATGAATTTTTTAGAGCTTGCTCCGCCATATCCCAGTCAGCTTGCCCACCAATAGCTTTTTCTGGTTTAGTTGAAAGATCTGCTTCAAACTTTTCGAAACCTAAAATACGCAACATATATAGAACAAAATCTAAAAGCTCATTTAAAATTGGAACAACTTGTTCCTGGGTACAATAAATGTGGCTATCATCTTGAGTAAAACCTCTAGCTCTAGCAGTACCATGCATTTGGCCTGATTTTTCAAAGCGATAAACAGTGCCAAGTTCAAAAATACGTATAGGTAATTCTCGATATGAACGTAATTTAGATTCAAAAATTAAATTGTGCATAGGACAGTTCATTGGTTTTAAATGATAACTTGTTCCTTCTGATTCAAGCCCAGGATACATGCTCTCTCTATAGAAACCTAAATGTCCAGACTTTTCAAACAATTCACTTTTAGATATATGAGGCGTGTAAGCAAATTCATAACCTGCCTTTACATGTTCAGCTCGAGAAAAATCCTCTAGCTCTTTTCGAATTATTGCGCCTTTTGGATGCCACAAAAATAAACCCATACCAATTTCGCTTGGTGAAGAAAATAAATCTTGTTCAGCACCAATTTTTCTGTGGTCGCGTTTTTCTGCTTCTTCTAACATAATTAGGTATGCTTCTAGTGCTTGCTTATCTTCCCATGTCGTACCATAAATACGTTGCAGCATTGGGCGCTTTTCATCACCACGCCAATATGCACCAGCAAGTCGCATTAGTTTGAAAGCTTTAATGTAACGTGTCGATGGAACGTGTGGACCAGTACACATATCAACATATTTGACATTTCCATCTTTGTCTACATTTTCGTAAAAGCTAATTTGGTCTCCACCAGCAAAATCTACTGAATCTTCTTCAATTGACTCAGAAGCTGCGCTAACTTTATCTATAATTTCAATTTTAAATGGTTGATCTTTAAATTTGTTTCGGCCTTCTTCAATTGATGTTTCGCCTCGAACAAATTTCTGATCGTCTTTTATAATCTCGCTCATACGTTTTTCGATACGAACTAGATCGTCATCACTAAAACGTTGATCATTTGGTAATTCGAAATCGTAATAGAAACCTTCTGCTATTGCTGGACCTATTGCATATTTGGCACCTGGAAAAAGATCGAATACTGCTTGAGCCATTATGTGCGCGCTTGAATGCCTCAATATTTCACGACCATCATCGCTGTTAGGAGTTATTATTGAGATGTCGCCATCATTCTCTATAGCTTCATTTAGATCAACAATATTGTTATCCACTTTTATTGCTATTGCAGCTTTAGCTAAAGAATTACTGATACTTTTTGCGAAGCCATATCCGGTAATTCCACTTTCTGATTCTCTTATGGATCCATCGGGTAATTTCAATTTTATATTTGGCATAGTTCTAATAGGTTATCAGGAATGCAAACAATATTTCGCAGTAATTGTCTTGAAATACGCTCTTTTTCATACTGAGAGAATTATATATTGCACCCATCCACCTATTTGCTATTAGTTGGATCTATATTTCTGTAACCATACTTGTTCTAGGGGGCGACGTATGACTACAAATTTTCTTCCTACATCTCATTTATCTAATTTGAGGAACCGGAAAATAACTGCTGGAAATGCAATTACACTATCTCTCGCTTTGGTATCTACATCGATTCCATTAGTAGTAAAAACTAAAACACACTTCGACCTGAAACCTGCACCTAGAAAAACACGAAAACTTCAAAACCCAACATTAATTATTCCCGGTATAACAGATTTAGGAAAAAAAGTCGTGCCATTACGCAACCATCTAAAAGATAATTTTATAGCGGCGCATATTTGGGGATCAAAAAGAAATAATGGTCCTACTAGAAATGGAGTTCCCAAATTAAAAAATGTTTTTAATAAATTTTATGAAAGTTCAGGAGAACCAGTTGTCCTAATAGGCCATTCATTCGGAGGATTAATGTCATTATTTTTAGCACGCTTATACCCTGAAAAAGTTAAAGCAGTTATTTTATTAGCATCACCTTGTCAACTAGGTTTTAATGATATTGCAACTAATACTGGCTTTGGGAACTTATTCAAATTTATCCAAGCAGGTAAAAAACTATTCGATCAAGATGTTCTTCGCAATTGGGTCGGTGAACAAGACCGAATCCCCGTGTTAGATGTTCCTATTATTTCCTTTGTTTCATGTGATGACAAAAATGTAAATGGCTTTAGTTGCGAATCACCAATTGGCCCATTAAATAGGACTATTTATATTAATACTAATCATTCTGGTGTGAAAAACCATCCTGCTACTAAAGCTGCTTTAGTATTTCTATAT